>JAWKHS010000003.1:600000-791466 GCA_041394705.1 Vicinamibacterales bacterium | reverse complement strand
CCCAGGCGTCATCGGCCGCGCCGCCGCGCACTACGACTGGGCGACGGAAGCAGCGGTGCGGTAGCACGCCCCGGCCGCCGCCCTCCGAGGGATGGGAGCCAGGAACACGCATTGGCGCGCTCCTGGCGGGCAGCAGACCCCGAGCCTAGAGCATGAACCCGACGTCGGTCGACGGGAACTGCGCCAGGTTCGGGAAGGCCACGGCGAGCTCGCCCGGCGACGCGCCGAACCACTTGCCGAGCGTCGCTCCGAACTGCGACGTGGAGATCGTCGGAATCCAGGCGCCGCGATTGCCCGAGTCGTCCGGCCCGCCGAGGGCGAGCTGCGGGAACTGGCCGTAGATGCCGCCCTTGACCGCGCCGCCCACCACGAACTGATGGCCGCCCCAGGCGTGGTCGCTGCCCGTGCCGTTCGGCTGCAGCGTGCGGCCGAATTCGGACTGGGTGAAGGCCGTGATCTGCTGCGCCATGCCGATCTCGACGGTGGCGTCGTAGAAGGCCTTCATCGAGTTGGCGAGATCGCCCAGGAGCGAGCTGTGGGTGAAGCTCTGCGAGGTGTGCGTGTCGAAGCTGCCGATGTCGCAGAAGAACACCTGGCGGCCCGGCCCCAGCTGCGACCGGAGCCGAATCAGCTGGATGACCTCTTCCATCTGGTTGCCCAGGTTCGACCCGGGGAACACCGTGCTCAGGCCGCCCACGTCGCCGATGGCCTCGAGCGAGGCCGCCAGCTGCAGCCCGTTGTCGAACGCGGTGTTCGCGGCGGCCCGGATCGGGCTGCCGCCATCGAGCGCGAGCATCTGCGTGACGGCCTGCTTGCGCGCGGCCGCCGCCGCCGGCGGCCAGAAGTTCATGCCCGACAGGCCGATGTTGGCGCCGGGCGGAATGACGTTCGGCGCGCCGCCACCGCTCTGCAGCCACGGCGCCGGGGACGACACGGACACGGCCCCGAGCGTGTCGGTCGTGCCGAAGACGTCGAGCAGTCGGCCGCCCCAGCCCCCGATCGTGTAGTTCGAGGTGCCGGTCTGCGCCTGGATCGTCTGGTCGGAGTGGGAGAAGAGGTTGCTCGGCGCCAGCACGCCCGACTGGTACTGCGCGCGGGTCAGCGGGCGTTCGAGCTGGCCGGTGTTGAGGACCACGGCGACGCGCCCGGTGCCGAAGAGCGCCTGCAGCGGCGCCAAGCTCACATGGAGCCCGTAGGGGTTGCTGGCCGCGTCGGCGATGGGCGCCGTGAGCTGCGAGGCCGACAGGGTCAGCCCGGCACGGATGGTCTGGTACTGCGTGTAGCGGGCGTTGTCGAGCGGGATGACGGTGTTGTTGCAGTCGTTCCCCCCGAACAGGTACACGCAGACGAGCGCCTTGTAGTCGCTGACCGGTCCGGCGGCCTCGGCATCCGCCACGAACCAGGAGCGCGAGGGCCCGAGCCCCAGGCTGGTGATGCCAAGGGTGGCCAGGCGGGTGCTGGAGCTTGAGGAAGTCGCGGCGCTTCGGAGCGTGGGTGTGCATGATCAGGTCTCGCCCTCAGTGAACGGTCACGATTTGATACGGCGTCATGGCCCGCCGCCGCAGGCGTTCACCGCCTGCAGGATGAACGTATCGGCCGGGCGGACGTACGTCGCGGCCGCGGCCTTACATCGGCACGCTGGCGCTGTAGGTGCCCGAGACGTGCAGCAAGTGTAGCCGGTGGCCGGCGTCCCGCTGAGGGGTGAATCCCAGGAGGTTCAGCACGTTGCCGGCCGCCTCGGCCCGGAAGTTCGCGGGCAACGCCCGGCTGGCTGCAGCGGTCCGACGGCGCTGTCATCGACACGGAGCCGGACTGCTGCTCGTGCCGAAGGCGTTCAGCGCCCGGAGCCGGAAGGTCCACGTCCCGTCGGGGAGACCGTCGAGCGCGAACGTCCGGCGGCATCCCGAGCGGCACGGTGAGGCTGACGGGCCCGTCACGTCGAGGGCGAGGCTGGCTTCGGCGTCCCGCCCGTGAACGTGTTCCGCCATGCGAGCCACAGCGAGCGGTTCTTCAGGCCCCCTGGAAGTAGGGTGGCGTGGACGGCTTGATCGCGGCGTTCACGTTCAGCTTGACTCGTTCGAGGCGAAGCTTGTCACGCCCTGCCGTGAAGACTTGATCCGCACGTAGAACTGGCCGTTGGGCGCCGTGGCCTGGTCATCCCTGGCAGGGTGCCGCCGGTGGGCACGCTGGGCCAGCGTCTCGCCCGCCTTGCGCTGCCCTTCGAGCACGTAGTCGTCGGGCGCCGGGCCCAGGCCGGCGGGGTCCAGCGCAGCGTAGCCACGCGTTCCTGGACCGACGCGACGACAGGCTCGACGGACCTGCACGGTCGTCGGGATCACCGAGCTGGCCGTGACGCCGGCCGAGTACACCGAGTACTCGCCGGAGATGGCGGCCAGGTACAGCGCGCCAAGGGCCCGCTGGCGGGTGTCCGACGCCGGCACGGCGGCGGTGGCGTTGATGATCAACTGGCGCAACGTGGCCGACATGCGCCCCAGCATCAGCGAGTGGTTCACCTTGTCCACCAGCGCGTCGGGGTTTCCCGCGATCGCCTGATAGGGCGTGAGGTCGACGCGGAACGACGCGCCGAAGTTGCCGTTGAGGATGCTGTAGATGAAATTCGCCCGCTGGATCGCCAGCGCCGGGGGATAGAGCTGGAACTCCGGTCCGAAGTACGCCTGGTCGCTCGGAATCTTCGCCAGGGGCGAGTAGAAGCTGAACACCGTGGTCGGCGTGAGCACGCGCTCGCTCAGGTTCGTGAACACGTACTGGAAGTTCGACGGGTCGCCCAGCTCCGCGTTCAGCGCGCGGCCCAGGCCGATGATGTGGAGCAGCGGGTCCTTCAGCCGTCCGTGCGAGACCGCGCTGGGGTTGAGCGCCTCGGGGTCGAGCAGGATCGCCGCGAACACGGCCTTGAGGTCGCCACGCACGCCGTTGCCGTTGTTGTTGAAGGCGTTGGCCACGCGCTGGATGTAGCCGGGGCTCGGGTTGCTCGTGACGAGCGACCGGATGAGGCGCGTGGCCAGGAACGGCCCCACGTTCGGGTGGCTGAAGATGTTGTCCACCACCAGCTCGAGGTCCTGCGCCGCGGTGTAGCCGGCTGGGGTGACGAACCCGCGCAGGAGCGTCTTCGCTCCGGTGTCGTGGCGGCTGGCGGACGAGGTGGGCACGAGACGCCCCACGAAGTACTCGGGATTCGAGTTGCCGGAAGTCGCCCCGGGCTTCGGCGGATAGGTCCACCCGGTGAGCGCGCGCGCGAACTCGGCGATCGTCCCCTGGGCATAGGTGGGGATGGGGTTGTTCGAGCCGTCCAGCTTCTGGCTGCCGTCGGTGTTCAGCTCCCAGAGGCCGATCGAGAACAGCTGCAGCACTTCACGCGCGTAGTTCTCGTTGGGCGACGTGGTGGACGTGGCCTTCCGGTTGTAGACGTTGTCGAGGTACTTGCCCATCGACGGGCTGAGCGAGACTTCCTTGAGCAGGGTGCGGAAGTTGCCGAAGGCGTGGTTCGACAGGAGCCGCACCCAGGGCGCCAGCTGCTCGCCCCCATTCAGCTTGTTGGCCGAGACGACGATGGTCTGGCTGAGGGCGAAGATGGCCCGCTGGCGGACCTGGTCCGGCCCGCTCGCCATGTTCGAGTAGACCTGCGCCCGGAGGCCGCTGCTCGACAGGCCGTCCGGCACCGGGCTTTCCGGCATGCTGAACTGCTGCTGCAGCCAGGCGGCCGGCCCCATCGCCTGCACGGCGGCCAGGTCCTGGACCCGCGGGCCGAACGTCGCCTGCTCCAGGAAGTGGACGGCGGTGGTGGGGTCCGTCCCTTGGGCCCCGGCGGCCGCGACGTACAAAATCTGGACGCCGAGCGTCAGAAGTGCAAGTCGCCGGCGCCGGCGCGGACGGGCGTCCTCCGCAGCGACGGTCGGATATAGGGGCATTTCAGGCGCATTCATGCGTCTTTCCTCGTCCTGGGCTACGGCTCCTGGGATGGAGCGGCTACCCTGCAGGCAGGAAATGTGCCACCAGCTGAACGATTTGGCGCGGAAAGGCGCGACGGATGGCCGGTCCGGGGGACTCAGGCGCCCGACGGCTCGTAGTAGCGCTTGTACATGCCTCGCCGGAACAGCCAGCCGCCGAGGGGGCCGAGCCAGTTGAGCACGTGGTACATGTAGCCGAGATCCATCAGCTCGATCAGGTTGCCGTCGAAGTCCCGGATGAAGAAGAAGGAGTGACCGCGCGGAGACTTCTCGGGCGGACAGACGATCTCGACGCCCGCGGCCTTCAGCCGGTCGTGCCACTTCTGCAGGTTGGTGACGTTGAACGAGAAGTGGGTCAGCCCGACGCGGTTCCAGGGAATCGTCTCGGCCGGCTGCCTGGGCTCGAACGCGAAGATCTCGAGCACGCCGCCGCCGGGCACCCGGATCCACCCGATCTTGCAGGCCGGCGCGGGGTGGTCCACGCCGAAGAACGCCCGCACCCGCTCGGGCGGCGTGTCGGCCACCCCCACGAGCGGGCACCCGAAGTGGTCCGCATAGAAGCGGACGGCCTTGTTGAAGTCGGACACCGTGAGGCCGACGTGACTGAAGGTACGGGCGCGCATGGCGGGATCCTAGCGTGGGGGAGTACTGACATGTAAGGACCGGGGACCGGGGGCTGGGACCGGGGGCTGGGGACCGGGGGCTGGGGACCCGGCCTGGAGCGGGGCGCGGCGGCCAATAATGGCGGGGCGGCGGGGTTCACGCCGCACGGGGCTCACGTCATGACCGAACACGTCTCCAGGACCACACGCCGCACGGCCGCCGCACTCGTCGCTCAGCTCGTCAGCCTCGCCCTGGCCGTCCCTCCGGCGCTCGGGCAGCCGCCGGCGTCCCTCGACCAGGTCGACGGCATCGTCCGGACCGAGATGGCCCGTCAGCACATCCCCGGGCTGGCCGTGGCCATCGTCAAGGGCGGCGAGCCGGTGCTCGTGAAGGGCTATGGGCTCGCCAACGTCGAGCACGACGCGCCGGTGACGCCCGAGACGGTGTTCGAGTCCGGCTCGATCGGCAAGCAGTTCACGGCGGCGGCGGTGATGCTGCAGGTCGAGGCGGGACGGCTCTCCCTCGATGACCCGATCAGCACGTTCTTCCCCGGCGCCCCCGCCGCCTGGCGCGCCATCAAGGTTCGCCACCTCCTGACGCACACCTCCGGCATCCCAGACTACACGGTGGGCACCTTCGACTACCGCAGGGACTACGAGGAGGGCGCGCTGGTGCGGGAGGCCATGGAACTGAAGCCGGAGTTCCCGGCGGGCACGCGCTGGAACTACAGCAACACCGGCTACGTGCTGCTGGGCGTCATCGTCCACACGGTGTCCGGCCGGTTCTACGGCGACGTGCTCCAGGAACGCGTCTTCACGCCGCTCGGGATGCCCACCGCCCGCGTGATCAGCGAGGCCGCGATCGTGAAACACCGCGCCGCGGGCTACGAATGGCGGGAGGGCGTGCTCGAGAACCAGGACTGGGTGTCGCCGACGCTCAACACCACCGCCGATGGCTCCCTGTACCTGTCCCTGCGCGACTACCTGGCCTGGGACGCCGCGGTGCGCGGCCGGAAGGTGCTCTCGGCCGCGAGCTGGGCCCAGGTGCTGCAGCCCGTGCGGCTGGCCAGCGGGACGTCATACCCCTATGGCTTCGGCTGGGGCATCAGCGAACGGGGCGGCGCTCCGCTCCACGCCCACGGCGGATCGTGGCAGGGCTTCCAGACCCAGTATTCCCGCTTCATCGGCGACGACCTGTCGATAGTTGTGCTCGCGAATCTGGCGCAGGCCGACCCCGGCCACATCGCGGACCTCATCGCCGCCACCCTGAATCCGGCGCTGGCGGAACCGGCGCTCACGCCCATCGAGGACCGCGACCCCGCCATCACGGCCCGCGCCGAAGCGCTCCTGCAGCGCACGCGCGCGCGCACCCTCAGGCCCGCCGACTTCGCCTACCTGCGTGCCGGCTTCTTCCCCGACGGCCCCTCGCGCTACGCCACGCTCCTCGCGACCGCCGGCCCTACCGCCACGCTCGTGCTGCTCGATCGCCACGTCCTCGGCGACGACACGGTGTCGGTCTACGACGTCGTCGGCCCGACCGCGCGCCTGCGCCTCACCGTCGCCCTCGCCCCGGACGGCAAGGTGGCGGTCTTCAGCCTGCGGGCGGCGGAGGAGTGAGATGTCGCTCCACTCCCCCAATGTGCTCCGCCACCCTGAGTGCCTGCGCGATGATCGTCAGGCCGGGATTGACGGCGGCCGAGGAGGGGAAGAACGACGCGTCCACCACGAACAGGTTCTCGACGTCGTGGGCGCGGCAGAACGGATCCAGGACGGAGCGGCGCGGGTCGGTGCCGAAGACGAGCGTGCCGCACTGGTGGGTCGTGTTCTTCGCGCGGTGCGAGTGCGCCATCACCTTCCAGAAGCCGAGCCGGCGGAGCACGCGCCGCATCTCGGCGACGAGCTGCTCGTGCGCGGCCACGTTGTTCGGCGTGTACCGCAGGCGGATGCGGCCGTCGGGGGCGAGGTCGACGCGGTTGTCGGGGTTCGGCAGGTCTTCGGACATCGCCAGCCAGTCCACCCCTCGCGCCACCCAGGCATCGTAGGCCGCCAGCGGGATGCCGGGAATCATCGTGTCGCCGACCACCTTGGCCATGATGCCGTGCGTGCGGCCCTGCGACTGGACGTGGCCCAGCGGGTGGGCGGCGTCGGGCCCGCCGAAGTAGTAGTCGTTGATGGCGACCGTCTTCTGGAAGACGGTGTCGTTCCTCCGGAAGGGATGGAAGCCCTGCATCATCGTCGCCAGGTGCGCCATGTAGCGCCGGCCGACCAGCCCCGACGAGTTCGCCAGGCCCCGCGGATGACGATCCGAGGCCGACCGCAGGAGCAGCGCCGCGGAGTTGACCGCGCCGCACGACACCACGACCGTCGAGGCCTCGACGGTGCGCACCTCGCCGTCCCGTTCCACCTCCACGCCGGTCACGCGCGTGCCCGCGGGATTCGTGCGCAGGCGCCGGGCGGTGGCGCGCGTCCAGAGCGTGAGCCCGGGCGCGTCGAGGGCCGGCGACACGGCGCAGGCCTCGGCGTCGCTCTTGGCCCCGCGCTGACACGGAAAGGAGTTGCAGGTGTTGCAGAGGACGCAGCCGCCGGGCGTGCCGGGCTCGAGCAGGCCCAGCGGCAGCGGCGACGGCGTCAGCCCCAGGACCTTCAGGTCGTCCACGATCGCCTGCACCGCCGGCGCGTGGGGCACGGCGGGAAACGGGAACGGACCGCGCGGGGGCTCGGTGGGATCGATCCCGGCCTCGCCGCGCACGCCGTAGAGCCGTTCCGCGCGGTCGTAGTAGGGGGCCAGCGTGTCGTAATCGATGGGCCAGGCCGGCGAGACGCCGTCCAGGTGCTCGAGGTCGTGGAAGTCCTGGCGGCGCAGCCGGTAGAGCACGCTGCCCCAGAACTTCGTGTTCCCGCCGACGCAGTAGTGCGTGTAGGGCCTGAACTCCCGGCCATCGCCGTCGAGCCAGTGTTCGCCGGTCCGGTAGCGCAGGTCACGCCAGACCGCCGCCGGATCCCAGTTCTCGGGCTCCCGCGGGACGCGCTCGCCCCGCTCGACGAGCAGGATGCGGGCGCCGCTGCCCGCAAGCGCGTGCGCCATCGTGCCGCCGCCGGCCCCGGACCCGATGATGACGAGATCGAACCGCTCCGCCATGCCCGCCGTCGTCAGCCCGCCGCCCTCTCGCCGGTGTCCAGGCTGGCGTAGATCTGGTCCATCAGGATCTGGTCCTCCATCGCGCGCTCCAGGCTCATCTCCGGCGGGCGGTCCTGGCGGATGGCGTCCACGAAGTCCCGGTACATGGCCCGGTACCCGCGGATGTCGCGGACGCCGGGCTGGATCAGGCGGGGCCACCCTCCCCCCCGCGCCACCACGAAGGCGCCGTTGGACTCGAACGTGATGACGCCGCGGCGGCCGAAGATCTTCGACAGGCGCAGGCCCATCAGGAGCGACGGAATCTCGCGCGAGTAGTACAGCGCCCCCACCGCCCGGTTGTCGAACTCCAGCGCGACCATCATGCTCTTGGCCCGGCGGTCGGGTCCGTCGCGGCTGACGTCGGGCCGGTAGCCGCGCGCGCGGACGATGCGCGGGCCGAGGCTGCCCGCCACGTGCAGCCAGTGGATGCCCTCCTCGAAGAAGGCATCTCCCCCGGCGATGGACTCGTCGTTTCGCCAATCGTCGGCGGCCTTCAGGCGATGGGCGATCGTCGCGATGTGGGCGAAGACCATCTCGCCGATGAGATCGGCGGCCAGGAGGCGCCTGAGCGTCACGGCGAGCGGCTTGTAGTGGTCGTTCTCCCCGACCAGCACCACGCGCCCGGCCGCGTCCCTGGCGGCGCGGACCGTCTCGTAGTCGGCGAGGGTCGGGAACGCCGGCTTCTCCACCAGCACGTGCTTGCCGGACGCGAGGGCGTCGAGCACGAGCCCCCGGTGCAGGATGGGCGGCACGGCGACGACCACGGCGTCCACCGACGGGTCGGCGATGGCGCCGGCGTAGCTGCCGTAGGCGCGCCGCCCCCCGAACCGGCGGCAGAACTCGTCCGCGCGGCTCCGCTCGCGGCTGGCATAGCTCAGCTCGACGTGGCGACGGAGCGCCCGCAGGTGGGTGCTGTGGACGCGCGTGATGAAACCGCAGCCGAGGAACGCGATGTGGAGGCGGGAGGCCATGCCGAGCCGCGCGGTGCGCACCGGCCGTCCGGGATCGGTCCCCGGAGGGCGGCGGGTCACCGGTCGTGCGACTGGAGTGTACATCGTCGCGATCGGGGCCGGCCGTCAGAAGGCCGGAGGCGGCGAGGCCGTCCGGGATTCGGGGTATGCTCACCCGATTCCGGAGGAGTGACGCCATGCCGCGAAAGACCGCCGCCGACTTCGACCCCGAGGTCCTGATCCTGTTCGACGCCTACGTCCACGGCGCGCTCGACAGGCGCGGCTTCCTCGACAAGGCCGCCAAGTACGCCGTGAGCGGCGTCACGGCCGCCATGCTGCTCGACGAGCTGAGTCCGAAGTTCGCCGAGGCCCAGCAGGTGAGCAGGGACGACGCGCGGCTGAAGACGGAATACGCGCAGTACGCGTCGCCGCAAGGCTCCGGCACCATGAAGGGCTACCTCGCCCGCGCCGCGAGCGGCGGCAGCGCGCGCCCCGGCGTCCTGGTCATCCACGAGAACCGCGGCCTCAACCCGCACATCGAGGACATCGCCCGCCGGATCGCGCTCGACGGCTATGTGGCCTTCGCGCCCGACGCCCTCACGCCGCTGGGCGGCTACCCGGCCGCGGGCGAGGACGAAGCGCGTGCGCTCTTCGGCAAGCTGGATCAGGCGAAGACGCGCGAGGACATGGTGGCGGCGGCGGCGTTCCTCCGGACGCACAAGGAGTGCAACGGCCGGATCGGCGTCGTCGGGTTCTGCTACGGCGGCGGCGTCTGCAACCTCCTGGCGACGCGGGTCCCGGAACTGAGGGCCGCGGCGCCGTTCTACGGCGGCCCGCCGCCGATCGAGGACGTCCCCAAGATCAAGGCCCAGCTGGTGCTGCACTACGCCGGCAACGATCAGCGCGTCAACGCGAGCTGGCCGGCCTACGAAACGGCCCTGAAGGCGGCCGGCGTGAAGTACGACATGCACCTGTACCCGGGCGTAGAGCACGGCTTCAACAACGACACGACGCCGCGCTACGACAAGGCGGCGGCGACGCTCGCGTGGACGCGCACGATGGAGCTCTTCGCCGCCACGCTCAAGTCGTAAGGTGCGCGTCCTCCTCGGCCCGGGATCGGGCGGTCCCGCGATTCCCCGCCTCGCCGGTCCACCCGGCGTGGTGGCCCTCGTGCTGGCGCTGGCCGCCCACACCGGCGCCCAGTTCGATCCAACGCGCGCGGTCCGCGAGGCGCCTCCGGTCGCCGCGCGCTTCGCCGATCCCGCTCCGCCGCCGACACCGGCGTTCGCGGACGGCCGGACCGATCTCACCAGCCACGACGAGGCCCTCGCGTTCCTCGAACGCCTGGCCGCCGGGACGCCCGGCCACGTGACGGTCGAAACGGCTGGCCGCTCGCAGGAGGGCCGCGCGTTGGCGCTGGTGGCCCTGACGGGCACCGGCGGCTACTCCGCCGCGCGCCCCACCGTGCTCGTCCTGGCCCAGCAGCACGGCAACGAGCCCTCGGGCGGCGAGGCCGCGCTGGCCCTGGCGGCCCGCCTCGCGGGACCCGATCGAGCGCTCCTCGACAGGGTGAACGTCTACGTGGTGCCGCGGGCGAATCCCGACGGCGCCGAGCACTTCGTGCGGGCCACGGCCAGCGGGGCCGACGTGAACCGCGACCACCTGCTGCTGCAGACGCCCGAGGCCCAGGCCATCGCCGCCGTCACACGGCGGCTTCGGCCGGACGTGGTCCTCGACCTGCACGAGTTCACGGTCGCCGACCGCTGGGTGAAGAAGTACGGCGTCGTGCAGTACTACGACGCGCTGCTGCAGGGCGCCACCGTGGGGAACCTGTCGCCGGCCATCGCGCGGGAAGCCGACACGGGCTTCCTCGCGCCCGTGCGCGCGGCGCTCACCGGGGCCGGCCTGCACGTGTTCCAGTACCACACCACGTCGACGGACCCGGACGACAAGGTGGTGTCGGCGGGCGGCGTGCAGCCGGACACCGGCCGCAACGTGAACGGCCTCCGACAGGCCGTGTCGATCCTGATCGAGACGCGGGGCGTCGGGCTCGGCCGCGCCCACCTCGCCCGCCGCGTCCAGACCCACGTCACGGCGGCCATGACGGTGGTGGCCCAGGCTGCTCGGCGCGGCCCGCGGCTGCTGGCCACGACCCGGCAGGCCGACGCCGAGATCGCGGGCCTGGCCTGCACCGGCCGCCTCGTCGTCGCCGCCGGGCACACGCCCGGACGCCTCCCGATGACGTTCCTCGATGCCGCGTCCGGCGCCGAGCGCCGCCTCGTCGTGCCCTGGCGTTCGGCCGACACGCTCGAGGTGGTGCGCGCGCGCCCGCGCCCGTGCGGCTACCTCCTGGCGCCCGGCGAGACGGCGGCCGTCGAGAAGCTCCGCCTGCTCGGCGTGCAGGTGGACGCGGTGACCGGCGAGGGCCGGTGGCACGTGGAGCGCTACCACGTGGTCCGAGCGTCGACGGGCGCGCGGGAGGATGCGCGCGGCGCCATCGACGGCGGGGCGCCGATCGCCGTCCTCGACGTCGCGCTGGCGCCGTCCGACACGCCCGTCGCGCCTGGCGCGTGGTTCGTGGACATGGCGCAGCCGCTCGCGTCGCTCGCCGCGGCGGCCCTCGAGCCCGATTCCCAGAACAGCTTCGCGGCCAGCGGGCTCGTGGACGTGGCCGGCGGAGGCGTGCGCCGCGTCACCGCCCCCGCGCCACCCGGCGCGCTTGGAGACGCTCCCCGATGACCGATCGACTGAACCCGCTCGGCCAGCCCATCGGCGAGCCCGTGGACGGCTGGACGCCGAGACCGCGCCCCGACATCTCCAGCCTCGACGGCCGCGTGGCCCGCCTCGAGCGCCTCGATCCCGATCGGCACGCGAGGGCGCTCTTCGACGCGAACGCGCTCGAGGGCACGGGCGCGAACTGGACCTACCTGCCGGTCGGCCCCTTCGAGTCCTTCGAGCCCTACGACGCGTGGCTCCGCGCGATGGCGCCCGGCGAGGACCCCTATTTCCTGGCCATCGTCGACCGCAACGACGGGCGGCCGGTCGGCGTGGCCAGCTTCCTCCGCATCGACCCGGCGGCGGGCGTGATCGAGGTGGGCCACATCAATCTCTCGCCGCTGGCGCAGCGGCGGCCCGTCGCCACCGAGGCGATGGCCCTCATGATGCGCTACGCCTTCTCGCTGGGCTACCGCCGCTACGAATGGAAGTGCGACGCGCTGAACCACCCGTCACGCGCCGCCGCCGAGCGGCTCGGCTTCACCTTCGAGGGCGTGTTCCGGCAGGCCACCATCTACAAGGGCCGCAACCGCGACACCGCCTGGTACTCGATCACCGACCGCGAGTTCCCGGCCATCGACGCCGCCTTCACGGCGTGGCTGTCGCCCGACAACTTCGACGCCGGCGGGCGCCAGCGGCGCCGCCTCGCCGATCTCGTCGGCGAGGCCAGGCACCGCTGATCCGCCCTTCGGTCAGAAGCCCAGGCGCGCGCCGAGCTGCGCCTGCCGCGGGAACCCGCCGCCGCGCAGCGCGGTCAGCACGAGGAAGTCCGCGAGCCGCCGGTCCCCCGTCGGGTTCTCGAAGTTCGTGTTGTTGAACAGGTTGAACACCTCGAGGAAGAAGTCGAGGGTCCGGTCCTTGCCCGGGCGCAGCCGGTAGCCGAACCGTGCGTCGGTCTGCTTGAAGGTCGGGCCGCGCGCGCCGTGGCGGCCGCCCGTGTTGTCGGCCGTGAACGCGTTCTGCCCCGTGCCGCTGTAGGTGCCGGCGGGAAGCGAGTCGAAGAGTTCCCCGTTCCGGTCCGCGTCGGTGGAGCTGTCGTAGAGCCACAGGGGCTGGCCGCTCATCCACCGCGTCGTGCCGCTGAGGGTCAGGCCCTTGATCCACGGGAACTCGAGGCGGCCGCTGAAGACGAGGTTGTGGCGCCGGTCGAACGGCAGCGGCCCCTGGTTCAGGTCCAGGTTGGCGTCGGGACCGACCTGGAAGCGGTTGAAGTCGGTGCCGCTCGCCTCCGTGTTGCCGCGGGCGGAGCTGAGGGCGTAGGACACGCGCGCGCTCCAGTTGTGCGAGTACCGCTTCTCGATCTGGACGTTCAGGCCGTCGTAGTCCGACTTCGCGTCGTTCCGGATCGTGAACACGCGGTTGCGGAACGCCGAGAGGCCGAGGCTGTCGGCGATACCGAAGGTGTCCGAATACGCGAGCGCGCCGGTCCGCGACGTGTTGGCCCGCGTGGACGGGTTGAGGTTGTAGTAGATGAACATGTCCCGGCCCCACGTCTTGATGTAGTCGATGCCGGCCGACACCTGGGGCAGGAGCTGCCGCTGGTAGCCGATCGTCACCTGGTGCGTGAACGGCACGCGGCGATCCGGGTTGTCGAGGAAGACGTCGCCCGTGTTCCGGCCGAGCGTCCCCGGCGGAAACTGCGCGGCCAGGAGCGCGCGGTTCACGGTCGGGCCGTTGACCAGGAACGGATCGGCCGGCAGCCGGCCCTGCGACGGGCCCGCGTCGGCCCGGTCGTTCGGGAACGACGCCGTGAAGGTGGACGCGAAGACGCCGCGACGCAGGAACTCGTCGATGATCGTCAGGTGCACCTTGTCGTAGAAGAGGCCGTAGCCGCCACGGATGACGCCCTTGCCCGTGCCGCCCGGGTTGTAGGCGAACCCGAGGCGCGGCGCGATGTTGTTCCTGTCCACCGGGTAGCCCTCGTCCGGCAGGAAGGGATTGTTCCGGTTCCGCAGCGGGATGATCTCCACGTCGTACCGGGCGCCGAGGTTGAGCGTGAGGTTGCCGCGCTGGTACTTGTCCTGCGCGAAGCCGACGATCACCTTCGACGACATGTAGGTGGACTCCGGCCCAGGCACCAGGATCTGCAGCCGCTCCGGGTAGGTCCGCGGGTTGTTCGGATCGAACGCCAGGTCCGTGCTGAAGACGAACGTGCCGTTGGCGTTGGTCTGGTCGTTGATCCGGGCGTCGGCGAAGATGAACTGCACGCCGAACTTCATGTCGTGGTCGCCGCCGAGCTTCTCGGGCACGTACCAGCTGAAGGACTCGTCGACCTGCAGTGACTTGTTGATGCGCTCGTTGGCGTCGGGCGTCTGCTGGTCGCGAAAGGTCAGCATCTGCAGCGTCGGCAGCCGGTCGGCCTGCGGCGTCCCGGAGAAGAACTCGGGCGACGCGAAGATGTTGTCCTCGTAGGTGTAGGACATGCGCACGGTGTTGAACGTGTTGTTGCTGAACACCGTGTTCCAGGTGCCCACGGTGGTCCGGTCCACGTCGGCTTCCTCGCGCTTGGCCGCCAGCGCCCACCGGCCCGAGATCTGGTCGAAGGTGGGCGAGTTCTCCTGCAGGTAGCGCACGCCCCAGGTGTTGTCCTTGTTCACCTGGTGGTCGAAGCGCAGCATGAAGTTCCACACGCGCGTCCGCTGCGGGATCGAGTAGTCGAGCTCCGGCCGTACGGCGAACGTGTTGCTCCGGCCGTCGTCGATCGACACGCGCTCGAGGCTGCCGAAGTAGTGGGCCTTGTCCTTCACGATGGGTCCGCCGACCGTGCCGCCCCACTCCTGCTTGCTCGTGTCGGGCTTCTTCAGCCCCGCCTGCTTCGTGAAGAAGTCCGGCGCGGTGATGGCCGAGTCCGTGAAGTAGCCGAAGGCGCTCCCCCGGATCTGGTTGCTCCCCTGCTTGGTCACGGCGTTGACGACGGCGCCGGTGGAACGGCCGAACTCCGCGTCGAACTGATTCGTGAGGACTTGGAACTCCTGGACGGCCTCGAGCGCCACGCGGGTCTGCCCGCCGAAGGCCTGGCCCAGGTAGTCGTCGTTGTTGCCGCCGCCGTCCACCACGAAGTTGTTGTTGCGGTTGCTCTGGCCGTTGACGTTGATGCTGTCGCCGCCGAACGAGATCGTCGTGCTCTGCACCTGGATGCCGGGCAGCAGGCCGACGAACCCGAGCCAGTTGCGCGTCGCGTTGGGAATCTCGGTGAGCTCGCCGCGGCTGATGTTGCCGCCGACGGCCTGCGAGGTCAGGTCGATGAGCGGCGCCTCGGTGGTGACCGTGATCGTCTCCTCGAGCACGCCGACCGACAGCGTGACGTCGAGGGTGGCCGTCCGGCCCACCTCCAGCACCACGTCCGGCCGCTCGTACCGCTTGAAGCCCGTGAGCTCCGCGCGGACCACGTACGGGCCCGGGACGATGCCGGTGACGAAATACGACCCGTCCTCGTTGGAGACGACCTCGCGGAAGACGCCGCTGCCCTGGTTCGTGACCACGACGGTCACCCCCGGCAGGACGCCGCCTTGTTCGTCGAGGACCCGTCCGCGCAGGGATGCCGTGCCCTGTTGCGCGTGTGCCGTGGAGGCGATGGTGAGAAGCAATCCGAACGCCGCGACGCGAGCGATGCGCATGCAACCCCTCCCCGGGCGCGCGTCACCGGTCGCCGGCGCCGGACCCGGCGCGGGATCCTGCGTGCTCGTCGACGCGCGACGTTGCCCGTTTCCTAGCTGTCCTGGATCAGAGGGGGCCGTCTGACGCGCACACCATACGGTTGGGGTTCCGTACCGTCAAGCATGAGTTACACGCATGAAAGACTCGTCTGCTCGTGTCACTCCGTGTCTCCGGTCGCAATCGAGCGGCCCTGTATCCTAGGTGGCCACATGCGACGCCGACTCCTCCTCGCGGCACTCGCGGCCGCGCCCCTGGCTGGTCCGGCGGCGGCCCAGACCGACGATCTCCTCACCTCCGGACGGCGCACGATGACGGCCGAGCGGCTGCGCGACGACGAGCGCATCGTGCTCGACGGCATCCTGGACGAACCCGCGTGGCAGCGCGCCCAGCACGGCGGCGAGTTCATCATGCAGGACCCGGTGCTCGGCGGCACGCCGACCGAGCGGACCGAGGTCAGGATCGTGTTCAACCGCGAGCACCTCTACATCGGCGCGACGCTGTACGACTCCGAGCCGGACAAGCTGAAGGGCAACACCCGTAAACGCGACGAGTTCCTGAGCGCGGACGACCGGTTCATGTGGACGATGGACACGTTCCTGAACCAGCAGACCGGCTACTTCTTCGAGATGAACCCCTCCGGCCTGATGGCCGACGCCCTGATGGGGCCGGGCGGCACCAACGCCCGCGAGTGGGACGGCATCTGGAACGCCCGGGTGCGCCAGAGCGACATCGGGTGGGTCATCGAGATCGACATCCCGTTCCTGACGCTCGCCTTCGACCCCAACGCGCCCGCCTGGGGGATCAACTTCCAGCGCACCGTCCGCCGCAAGAACGAGGAACTGCTCTGGACGGGGCACCAGCGCAACCAGGGCCTCCGCCGCATGGCCAACGCCGGGCTGCTGCTGGGCCTGAAGGACCTGCACCAGGGCCGCGGGATGGAGGTGAAGCCGTACGCCTCCGGCAACGTGTCGGACGCACCGGGCCGGGTCCCCCGCCAGGACTGGCGGGGCGACGGCGGCGTCGGGGTCGACTTCACCTACAACTTCACCCCGAGCCTGCGCGGCGTTGCCTCGGTGAACACCGACTTCGCCGAGACCGAAGTGGATCAGCGGCTCGTGAACCTCACCCGCTTCCCCCTCTTCTTCCCGGAGCGGCGGTCCTTCTTCCTGGACGGCGCGACGTTCTTCGACTTCGCCAACCGCGCGTTCTTCTCCCGGCGGATCGGCCTCGACAGCCAGGGGCAGCCCCAACGCATCGACATCGGCGGGAAGGTGACGGGCCAGGCCGGCGCGCAGGACGTGGGGGCGCTGTACGTGCGCACGGCCGACGACCACGACGCTCTCGGCGAGGACTTCCTCGTGCTCCGGACCCGGCGCCGCATCCTGCAGCAGTCCTACGTGGGCGGCCTCTACACGGGCCGGGCGACGCGGGGGCAGGCGGCGGTGGGCACCCGCCACACGGTGGGCCTCGACGCCCGCCTGGCCACCCGCGCGTTCCTCGGGAACAAGAACCTCGAGGGTTCCGCGTTCTGGCTCCGGGCCACGAACAACGACGGCGTCGGCACGAGCGACTCGTTCGGCACGTTCGTGAACTACCCCAACGACATCTGGGAGGCCGGGGGCGGCTTCACCCAGGTGGGCCGGCGCTTCGACCCGGCCGTCGGGTTCACGGCCCGCCGCGGGTTCCGCCAGTACAACCCCTTCGCGTTCTACATGCGGCGGCCCGCGACGAGGCACCCCTCGATTCGGCGGTACGGGTGGGGCGTCGCCACGGACCTCTTCACCGATCTGGACGACCGCTGGGTCACGCGCGTGGTGAACGTCAGGCTCGGCCGAGTCGAGCTCCACTCGGGTGACAACGCGGAGGTCAACGTCATCCCGTCGTACGAGCGTCTCGAACGCGACTTCGACATCAGCTCCGGGATCACGCTGCCCGCGGGCAGCGCCTACTCGTTCACGCGCTACCGCGCCGCCGTCAGCACGGCCAACCAGCGGCTGGTCGCACTGCGCCCGAGCATCGAGTGGGGCGGCTTCCTCTCGGGCACCCGGCGCGAGGTCGGGTTCGACGTCGGCATCCGGCCGCGGCCGGGCGTGACGCTCAACCTCACGAACGAGTGGAACCACGTGGACCTGGCCGAGGGCGCCTTCTCGACGCGCCTGCACCGGGCCATTCTGGACACGCAGTTCAGCCCCTTCATGTACCTCGTCAACAACGTGCAATACGACTCGGTGAGCCGCGGCCTCGGCTGGCAGGCGCGCTTCCGCTGGATCGTGACGCCCGGCAACGACGTCTTCCTCGTCTACACGCACAACCTCGTGGACGATCCGCTCGATCCGCGCACGCGCTTCACCACCCTCGATCGCCGGGGCGCGGCGAAGGTGGTCTACACCAAGCGATTCTGATCGGGGCCCGGGGCCCGGGGACCGGGTGGGAGTGCGAGCGGGCCTCGTCCTGAGGCCCGCCCGAGATGGCCGGGCTCAGTGCATCGACGACTTGAGCCGCGCCGCGACCTTCGCGAGGCCCTGGACCGACGGCGTCCGGTTGGGCGTCCGCAGCAGGGCCTGCTCGAATGCGGTTGCGGCTTCCTTGTCCCGACCGGCGTCGGCCAGGAGTTCCGCGTACAGCTCGAAGGCGGGCTTGATGGGATCGGGCGGGCCTGAAGGCGCCGCCATCGTGGCTTCGATCTCCGACGCCGCCTTCGCGTCCGCCAGGGCCGCGTCCTTCTGGCCCTTCGCCCACTTGACGACGGCGCCGAGCTCCTTCTCCCGGATCGCGTGCGGCTTGGCCGCGTAGGCATTCGTGCCGCGGCCCGCCTGCTCGCGGATGGCCGCCAGCCGCGCGAGCGCGGCGTCGGCCGTGGCCATGTCGCCGAGCTTCGCCGCGCTGACGCCCGCGACGTAGATCCACGACGCGGCGCCCTCCGACACGCCTCCACCGCCCCCCATCGCCATCCCCGGCATCGCGGCATGGTCCCCCGCCGCTGGCGCCGACTCGGCGGGCAAGGCGATCTTCTCCCACCGGCCGCTCTCCTGGATGTAGCGGGCGCGCATGCCGAGATACCCGTCGCGGATGCCGCGGTTGTCGGGGTTGCGGTCCGCCGCGGCCTTGGCCGCCGCCACGTTCTTCGCCGCCGCCTCGACGTTGCCGAGCATGAGGTTGCCGTAGGTGAGCCAGCCCAGCGTGTGGAAGTCCTCGCGGCCCTCCGGCAGCTTCATCCGGGCGTTGAGGTCGGTGGCGGCCTTGTAGGCGTCGATGTTCGACGCCACCACGTCCTTCCACATGCCGCGCTGCACGTAGATGTGCGACGGCATGTGGAGCGCGTGGGCCGCCGACGGCGCGATCTTCGCGTAGGCGTTGGCCGCGTCGAGCGCCAGGGGCGCGTGATCGGGATCGTCGAACGCGTGGATGATGAAGTGCGCGGCGCCCGGGTGCTGGGGATTGGCCGCGAACACCTTCTCGGCAATCGATGCCGCCAGCGCCTGGCGGCGGAACCCGGCGTCTCCCGGCCGCACCGTGCCGAGCAGCGACAGCGCGTAGAAGATCGACACCTCGTCGTCGTCCGGCCACTGCTCGTGCATCGTCGCCATGGCGCCCGAGTAGGCGGTGTCGCGCGCCAGCTTGTCGCCCGGAGCGAAGTACAGGAGGTTCTGCGCGTCGAGGAACGCCTTCTCCTTCGGCAGCTTGGCCTTGGCAACGCGAGCCTCGTGGGTCGGCCCCAGCTTCTCCAGGGCCGCCTTGGCCTTGGCGACGTCCTGCTGCGCCCACAGCGGGTGGTTGTGGCTCATGGCCTCGCCCCAGTACGCCATCGCGAACCCGGGATCGGCCTTCTCGGCCTCCTGGAAGGCGACGGCGGCCTCGTCGAACTGGAAGCTGTGCAGCGCCTTGACGCCGGTGAGGAACGCCGCCTGCGCGGCCGGCGCGCCCGAGGTCTGGAACGCGATCGAGCCGAGCTGCTGGGCCGTGGAGGGCGCGGTCACGAGGGCGGCCACCGCGATGCCAGCCAGAACCGCCGAGGTCGAGTGCATGCGGACCATGAGGAATGCTCCTTCCCCGAAGACGACGAAGAGGACGCGGCAGCGCGGCGGCGGGGCGCCGCCGGCCATCCGCCAGCTTACACGCGCGGGGCGCCTCCCGGCGCATCCAGGGCGGCGGAAGCGGTCCTGCCGCCTATACTCTACAGACCCGAATCACCGGGGATGCCTGAAGGAGCCCGCAATGCGCATTCGATCATTGTTTCTCGTGATCGCCGCCCTGGCCGGAGGGACCGCCCTGGCCATCGGCCAGCAACAGGCCGCCGAAGCGCCGGCGTCGGCGCGCATTGACTACACGCGGCCCGCGGTGGCGGGACTGAACGGCCTGGTGACGTCCGGCCACCCGATCGCGTCCTCGGCGGGCCTGCAGATGCTGCTGAAGGGCGGCAATGCCTTCGACGCCGCCGCTGCGGTCGGCGCCATGGCCGCACTGGGCGAACCCGAGATGAACGGGATCGGCGGCAACGGCTTCATGACCATGTTCCACAAGGGCACCAACAAGGTCTGGTCGCTGTCGATGGCGGGCGCCGCCCCCAAGGCGTTGAAGCCCGAGGAGATGACGCCGGAGCTGCTCAACGCCGGCATGAAGGCCGGGATCACGCCGGGGAACCTCGGCGGGTACCTGGAGCAGCTCAAGCGGTTCGGCACGATGAAGGTGGCCGACGTGTTCGCCCCGGCCATCGAGTACGCGGAGAAGGGCTATCCGATCGACGTGAAGCTGGCGCAGTCCATCGCCCGCGGCCGGAACAACCTCTCGAAGTACCCGACGTCCGCGAAGATCTTCCTCCCCAACGGCCAGCCGCTGAAGGCCGGCGACCTGCTGAAGAACCCCGACTACGCCAACACGCTGCGCAAGCTCGTGGACGCCGAGGCGCAGGCCCTCAAGAAGGGCGCCACGCGCGAGGCCGCGATCCAGGCGGCGTTCGACCGCTTCTACAAGGGCGACATCGCGCAGGAGATGGACCGCTTCTTCAAGGAGAACGGCGGCGTGCTGACGGCGGCCGACCTGGCCGCCTACTCGCCGACGTGGCAGGAACCGCTCCACACGACCTACCGCGGCCACGACGTCTACAGCAACCCGGCGACCTCGCGCGGCGGCTACGAGGTGCTGATGGGGGCCAACCTCATCGAAAAGGTGGATCTCCGCAGCGCGGGCGCACTCTCGCCGGCCCACCTGCACGCCGTCATCGAGTCCATCAAGATCTCCAAGGCCGACATCTACCGCTACGTCGCCGATCCGGCCTTCGTGAAGGTGCCGCAGGCGGGCCTGGTCTCGCACGAGTTCGCCGACGTCCGGCGCGCGCTCTTCGACCCGATGAAGGCGATTCCGTATCCGCCCGCGGGCACGCCCGACGGCGCCTCGTCCTCGATGCAGCAGCCGCAGGGCCCGGCCTTCGAGGAGGCCTACGACGCCGAGCAGCACACGACGTCGTTCTCCATCGTGGACAAGTTCGGGAACGCCGTGGGCTGCACGCCGACCCTTGGCGGCCTGTTCGGCAACAACGTGGTGGTGGGCAACACGGGGCTGCTCCTGAACAACGGCATGCGGCTCGGCTCGACCTCGCCCTACCCCACGGACGTGAACTACGTGGGCGCCGGCAAGATTCCCATCCTCAACAACTCGCCCGTGGTCGTCCTCCACGACGGCGCGCTGGCCTACGTCTTCGGGACGCCCGGCGGCGAGACCATCGGCCAGACCGAGTTCCAGGTGCTCCTGAACCTGGTCGACTTCGAGATGCCCGTGCAGCAGGCCATCGAGACGCCCCGGCTGGTGCTGGACGCGGAGCCGAACTTCTACAAGCCGGGCGCCGCCATCACCGTCCAGATCGAGGGACGAGTGCCGGCGGCGACGATTGCCGCTTTGAAGAGCATGGGACACACCGTGCGGGTCCTGCCGGGCTGGGGCAGCCTGGGGCACATGCAGGTCATCCGGATCGACCCGAAGACGGGCGCCAAGACGGCCGGTGCCGATCCGCGCCGAACTGGATACGCGATGGGATACTGAGCCCTTGCCCCGGGCGGCGGGCGGAGCGTGGTGCAGATCTTCTGGAGGCTACAGCGGGCGGTCGCGGGGTGGGGCGACCCGATCAGCCGTGATCTGAGCCGCTCTGGCGACCTGTTCGTCGCCCAGTTCCGGCTGGGCCTCCTCGTCCTGCTGTCCTTCATTCCGCTGACGACGTCGTTCGTCAGCCCGGGCCAGGTCGAGAACTGGCTGGGGCTGTTCTCGATCGGCGTCGCGCTCGGCTTCGCGGTGTGGTTCGAGCGTCTCGCCGCACGGGCGGTCCCGCCGGCCTGGCTCGGCTTCGCCACGAGCCAGTTCGACGTGGCCGTGATCTCGCTCGGCTTCGTGAGCTTCATCCTGGCCGGACGCCCCATCGTGGCGTCCAACAGCCTCGTCCACTACTCGATGTATTTCGTGGCGCTGGCCGGCACCGGCCTCCGCTACGACCCGCGCGTGTGCCTGGCCGCCGGGGGCGCCGCACTCCTGCAGTACGGCGCCCTGGTGACGTGGGTCGGCCTGTTCGAACCGGAGGCGTGGCAGGTCTCGCCGGTCTATGGAATCTTCCAGTGGGACTCGCAGGTGAGCCGGCTGCAGCTCATCGCGGTGGCCACCATCATCCAGACCGCCGTCGTGGTCCGGTCGCGCGCCTTCTGGCTCGACTCGATGCGCGACCATCTGACGGGCCTCTTCAATCGCGGGTTCTTCGACGAGAGCTTCGCGCGCCTGCTGCAGGTCGATCCGGCCATTCGCGAGCCGTTCACGGTGGCCCTCATCGACCTCGACGACTTCAAGAGCGTCAACGACCGCTACGGCCACGCGGCCGGCGACGACGCCCTGCGCTTCGCCGCCCGGCGCCTGCGCGAGGCCTTCCGCGACGGCGACGTCATCGCCCGCTACGGCGGCGAGGAGTTCGCCGTGCTGATCCAGGCCGACCGGGACGCCGCCGTGGCCCGCCTCGACGCCTGGCGCGCGTCGCTGCACGCCGAGCCCCGCATTCCGCGCCTCTCGGCGAGCGTGGGCGCGGCCAGCGTGCCCGAGGACGCGGCGAGGCGCGATCTCCTCGACATCGCCGACCGCCGGCTCTACGCGGCCAAGGCCGCCGGCCGCAACCGCCTCGTGGCCGACGGGCCCGAAGCGGCGTAGAAGGATTCCCCATGCGCGTGACAGTCCGTCCGGCCCTTGCCCTCGGCCTCGCCGCGGCACTCTTCGCCGCCGAGCGTGGCGTCTCGCATCTGGCCGCCCAGTCGCCGGCCGTGCCCCGCTTCGAGGTGGATCCCCGGTGGCCGACCCTGCCGCCGCAGTGGACGCTGGGCCAGGTGACGGGCGTCTCCGTGGACGCGAGCGATCACGTCTGGGTGCTGCACCGGCCCTGGTCGCTCGAGAGCGACGAGAAGGCCCAGAATCCGGAGGCCGCGTGCTGCACGGCGGCGCCGCCGGTCCTCGAATTCGACGCCGACGGCCACTACCTGCGGGGATGGGGCGGCCCCGGCGACGGCTACGAGTGGCCGGAGGACGAGCACGCCATCCACGTGGACCACAAGCGCAACGTGTGGATCACGTCCGCCGGCGGCCCGCGCCTCGCGGGCGGCAAGGAGAACATGATCCTGAAGTTCACGAGCGACGGCCGCTTCCTGTTCCAGATCGGCCGGCGCGGCCAGAGCAAGGGCTCGCTCGACACGGCCAACGTGAACAACGCCGCCGACGTCTACGTGGACCCGAAGACCAACGAGCTCTACGTCGCCGACGGCTACGTGAACCGGCGCGTCATCGTGTACGACGCCGACACCGGCGCCTTCAAGCGGATGTGGGGCGCCTACGGCAAGCCGCCCGACGACGCCGCGCCCAAGACGCTCGCCCTCGATGGCCCGCCACCGGCCCAGTTCAACCTGGTGCACGGCGTGCGCGTGTCGGAGGACGGCAAGGTGTACGTGAACGACCGCCGCAACAACCGGATGCAGGTGTTCACCACGGCCGGCGTCTTCGAGCGCGAGATCTTCATCGAGCGCCCGACGAAGCTGCTGGGCACGTCGTTCGCCACGGCCTTCTCACCCGACGCCGCCCAGCGCTTCCTCTACCTGGCCGATGCCGGCAACGGCAAGGTACGCATCTACGACCGCACGTCGCTGACCGAGGTGAGCGCCTTCGGCCGCATCGGCCGCTACGCGGGCCAGTTCATCTTCCTCCACGCGCTCGCCGTGGACTCGAAGGGCAACCTCTACACCGCCGAGGTCGGCACCGGCCGGCGCGTGCAGAAGTTCCTCGTGCGCTAGCCGATCGTGCGAGACCACGGGCGCCGTGGCACGTCGCGGGCGGCCGGACACGGGCGCTCCAGTGCGAGCGCTACCGTCCCGCGGCGGCGCGGCCCAGCTTAATCACCTCGTCGGCGTCCCGCCCCGACATGAGGAGCGCCAGGAACCCTTCCTTCACGCGCTGCTGCACGTCTTTCGCGTTCGCCGTCAGCATGTTCACGAGGTGCACGCGCTTGGTCTCGGCCAGGATCGCCTGGTTGCCCTTCTCCGCCGCGGCGCGATCGCCCTTGAGCGCGCCGGTCAGGCTGCCGATGCCGCACGCCAGGACGCTGTAGCCGCCGACGTCGGCGATCTGGCCGGCCTGGGCCACCGCGCCCGGATCTTCCAGCATCAGCATCGCGACCGTGTTGCCGGTCGGGTTCGACGCGGACCAGACGTCGGCGCGGGCGTCGGCGAAGAGGCTCACGGCCTGGCGGGCCTGATCCAGGTTCTCGACGTGCGGCATGGTCACGCCGTCGGCGCCCATGGCCAGGATCTCCTTGATGCGCTGGAGCGTGACCTGCGGGCCGTCTTCCGTCATGGGCGGGATGCGCACCAGCATCAGCTTGCGGCCGGGCGTGCCGCGCTTGCCCAGCCCCTCGCTGATGGCCATGACGGCATTGCGGTCGTAGTGACCCTCGAGGTTGAGGAACACGAAGTCGATGAGCGGGTTCTTCGCCAGTGCCTGCCCGCCGGCGACGGTGTAGACGGCGGGCCCGCGATCCGGCCCACGCGGCGCGGGGTTCTCGTCGGGCACGAAGACGCCGAACGCCGCCGTGCCGGAGGCCCACAGGTCCAGCACGGCCGGCCGCGCCGGTGCCTGCGCGAGCGCCGGGGCCGCTCCCATCGCCAACCACACCGCCGCCGCCACGCCGATTCTCTTGCCCATGCTGCCTCCCGTGCCGCGACGATTCTATCCGCAGCGGCCCGCCAGCCCGAGGGTGATCGGCGAGTCGCGGCCCGTCCCGCGTCGGGCGCCGCCGGTCCCGCGGAATGCGCCGCCTCGAGTGTGTGCGCAATGGCACGCCGGCCCCCGCGGCGCGCACGCTATGATGGTCGTGCGTGCGCCGTCCGTTCGTTGCCGTGATCGTCAGCGTGACGCTGGCCGTCGTAGGGGGCGTCCTGGTCGCACAGGGCCCGGCCCCGGCGCCCATCACGCTGCTCGACGCCCAGTCGCGGCGGTCCCTGTCGGTCACCGCCGTGAACAACGGCGACTATGTCGCCCTCGACGATCTGGCGGCCGCGCTCGATCTCGTGGTGCGCGACGACCGGGTCACCGGGTCCACGACGGTCACGGCGGGAGGGCGGAGTGCCCTGCTCACGCCGGACCGGACCGTCGTCTCGGTCCAGGGGCGCCTGGTGTCGCTCGCCGCCCCGCCGGTGCGGCGCGACGACCGCCTGCTCGTCACTCCCGAGTTCGTCTCGCGCGTGCTCGGCACCCTGCTCGACAGGCGCGTCGACTACCGCCGGGCGGGCCGCCTGCTGGTCGTCGGCGACCTGCGCGTTCCGCGTGTCGTGATGCGCGCGGAGTTCGGAGGGACCGCGGCGCAGCTCACGTTCGAGATCTCGCCGGCGACCGACACCACGGTGACCCAGGCGCCAGGCCAGCTCGCGGTAGCGTTCGCGGCCGATGCCCTCGACGCGGCCCTGCCGTCGGTGCCGCCGCAGGGCCTGCTGCAATCGGTGCGGGTCGGCGATCGGGGGGCCACGCTCGTGCTGGCGCTGGGCCCCCGCTACGCGACCTACCGCGCGAACGTGCAGCCGGTGGACGCCGGCACCACGCGGCTGGTCGTCGATCTGATGGCCGCCGGCGCCTCGTCGTTGTCCGCGGCCGCAGCCGCCGCGGCGCCGCCTGCCCCGGTGCCGGGAGCGCCGGCCGCCCCGTCCGCGGGTCCGGGCACCCCGGCGCCCCCGGCCGGGACTCCTGGCGCCGCCGAGCCGCCCCCACCTCCGCCGCTCTTCGGCGATCCCGGCCTTCCGGGGCTCCGGACCATCGTGATCGACCCGGGCCACGGCGGCGACGCGGACGGCACGCAGGGACCGGGCGGCACGCTCGAAAAGGCCGTCACGCTGCAGGTCAGCCGCCGGCTGAAGGCCCTCATCGAGAGCCGGCTGGGTCTGCGCGTGATCCTGACCCGCGACGACGATCGCGCGCTGGACCAGGACGCCCGGGCGGCCATCGCCAACAACAACCGCGCGGACCTCTTCGTGAGCATCCACGCGAACGCCGCGGTCCGTTCGTCGGTGAAGGGCGCCGAGGTGTACTACCTCAGCGTCGATCGCGCGAGCCTCGAATCGCGGCGGGCCATCCAGCAGCCCGAGCAGGCGCTGCCCACGCTGGGCGGCGGCACGCGCGCGATCGAGCTCATCCTCTGGGAGACGGCCCAGCTCCGGCACCTCGAGCAGTCGGCGGCGCTGGCCGCGCTCGTCGAGTCGTCGCTGCGCGGCACCGTGCCCATGAGCCCGCACCCCGTCCAGCAGGCGCCCTTCCGCGTGCTCGTCGGCGCCAACATGCCCGCCGTGCTCGTCGAGATCGGCTACCTGTCGAACCCCGACGAAGAGAAGGCGCTCGCGTCGGCGGCGCGCCAGGACGCGATCGCGCTCGCGCTGTTCGAGGCCGTCTCGGCCTTCCGCGCGTCGCTCGATCGGACGGCGCAATGACCTGGCGCCGGGTGGGCATCTGGACCGCCGTCGCGGTGACGGTGCTGGGACTGGGCTGGGTGATGTTCGAAGGTCTCGCCCGCCGGCTCGCCGAGCCCACGCCCGACGCCGAACCCGCGCCCGCTGCGCCCGCTCCGGCGCCCACCGCCGGCCCACGCATCGCCGCCACGGTGTACTTCGTGTCGGAAGACGGCACGTCGCTCGTCGGCGTGCCCGTGGACGTCCCGCTCGGCGACACCCCGGCCGCCCAGGCTCGGGCGCTCGTCGAAGCCCAGCTCGCGACCGAACCGCCGCCGGGCCTCGCGCGGGCGGTGCCGGCCGGCGTGACCGTCCGCGGCGTGTTCCTCACCGGCCGAGACGATGCCTACGTCGATCTCGACAACACCTTCATGACGGCGCTGCCGCGCGGATCGCACAACGAGCTCCTGGCCGCCTACGCCATCGTCTCGGTGCTGACCACGAACCTCTCGCCGGTCGCCCGCGTGCAGATCCTGATCGACGGCCGCGAGGTCGAGACGCTCGCGGGGCATGTGGACTTGCGCGAGCCCTTGCGGAAGAATGAGGCGCTCATCAGCGCCCGCTAGCCCCCGACACCATGACCCGACAGTTCGATCGCGCCCCAGCCGACCTGCGCCCCGTCACTCTCACTCCCGGTTACCTCGCACACGCGGAAGGCTCGGTGCTGATCGAGGTGGGCCACACGCGCGTGATCTGCGCCGCGTCGATCGAGGACCGCGTCCCGCCGTTCCTCCGCGGGACCGGGAAGGGGTGGGTCACCGCGGAGTACGGGATGCTGCCGCGGGCCACGAACACCCGCACGGCGCGCGAGGCGTCACAGGGGAAAGTGGGCGGCCGCACCATGGAGATCCAGCGGCTCATCGGCCGGTCGATGCGCTCCGTCGTGCGCCTCGAACGGCTGGGCGAACGGACGATCTGGCTGGACTGCGACGTGATCCAGGCCGACGGCGGCACGCGCACCGCGTCCATCACCGGCGCCTTCGTGGCGATGGTGCTGGCCTTCGACAGCCTGCGGCGCTCGGATGGCCTCACCACGGTGCCCGTGAACGACTACGTCGCCGCGACCAGCGTCGGCATCGTGGCCGGCATGCCCCTGCTGGATCTGGCCTACGAGGAGGACTCGAAGGCCGACGTGGACATGAACGTCGTCAAGACGGGCGACGGGCGGTTCGTGGAGATCCAGGGCACGGCCGAGAGCGAGCCGTTCGGCCAGGAGGCGCTGACGGGCCTCCTCGCGCTGGCCGGCGGCGGCATCGACCGGCTGATCGCGATCCAGCGCGAGATCTGCGGGCCGATCCTGGGCCGCTGATGCGCACGCTGCGGCTCGCCACGACGAACCGTCACAAGGTCGAGGAAATCCGGGCGATGCTCGAGGGCGTGCCCGTCGAGCTGCTGACGCTGGCCGACGCGCCGCCCATCGCCGAGCCGGAGGAGACGGCCGAGACCTTCGAGGGCAACGCCCGGCTGAAGGGCCGCTACTACGCGGCACGGCTGCCGGACGTGGTGGTCGCCGAGGATTCCGGATTGGAGATCGACGCGCTCGGCGGCGAGCCCGGCGTGCGGTCCGCCCGCTTCCTCAGGCCGAACGCGACCTATCCCGAGCGCTTCGACGAGATCCTGCGGCGGCTCGGAGATCTGGAGGGGCGCGCCAGGAGCGCGCGCTTCGTGTGCGCGATGGTGGCGGTCCGTGGCGCCGACGTGCTCTTCGAGACGCGCGGCGTCGTGGAAGGCGAGATCGCGGCCGCACCGGCGGGCACGGGCGGGTTCGGCTACGACCCGATCTTCTTCGTGCCGGCGCTGGGCCGGACCCTGGCCGAGGCCGGCGACGCCAAGGCGGCCGTGAGTCATCGGGGGCAGGCAGTCCGCGCGCTCGTCCGGTGGCTGACGGAGTTGAAGTAACCTCGCAACGGGCCCTCCGCATGCAGCAGGTCGAACGATCCGAGCGGAGCCGCACGGCGATCCTCGACGCCGCGCTCGAGCTCTTCTCGCACAGGGGCTACGGCGCGACGAGCATGCGCGACATCGCCGCGAAGGCCGGGGCGTCCACGGGCAGCGTCTACCACCACTTCCAGGACAAGGAAGCGATCTTCCAGGCCCTGCTGGCGCAGTTCCAGGACGTCACCCGCCACCCGGACTTTCCCATCAACGTCGTGCTCGAACGCGGCGAGTTCCTGGAGGACTTCGGCCGGCTCGCGACCGCGGCCGAGGAGGTACTGACCCGGTGGCGCCCGCACCTGGCGCTCTTCTACGTGGACGCGGTGGAGTTCGACGGCCGACACATCCAGCGCTTCTACGCCGACCTGGCCGAGCGCTTCGCCCAGTTCGTCGAGATGCACCGCGCGCGCCTCGGCCTGGAGCAGCACGTGCGCGAGGACGTCCCGGCGGGACCGGCGCTGCTCCTGGCCACGCGTCTCTTCATCTACTACTTCTCGGTGGAGTCGATCTTCGGGGTCGAGCGCCAGCTCGGGATGCCCACGGCCGACGCGACGCGGATGATCGCGTCCATCCTGGGCCGCGGCATCCTGCGCCCGGCCGGCGACGGCCGCGGCTGACCCGCCGCGCCGACGCGGGCACGGCGGCCGTCAGGGCGGCGTGAGGCCCAGCACGCGCATCTCGTGCTCGATCAGGTGCCGCAGGCCTTCGTCCAGCGGCCGC
The DNA here is from genome assembly GCA_041394705.1 of Vicinamibacterales bacterium. Lineage (GTDB taxonomy): Bacteria > Acidobacteriota > Vicinamibacteria > Vicinamibacterales > UBA2999 > CADEFD01. The sequence goes on along the minus strand of JAWKHS010000003.1, from coordinate 762,684 downwards.
GCCGCGAAGCCCAGTTCCTTCCGGGCCTTCGCCGACGATCCGAGGTATGTGACCCCCGCCAGCACGCGCAGCGTCTCCGGCTGGGCGGCCATCGGCAAGGCCACGACCCGGCCGGCGAGCGAGGCGAGACCGGCCGCGGCGCGCATCAGGGCCGGCGGGATCCCGGCCACGGGCGCGGGACGCCCGCTTGCCGCGGCAGCCAGGCGCACGGCCTCCGCCAGGGTGTGCGGCGGCCCGGCGATGATGTAGCTCTCCCCAGGCCGGCCGCGCTCCATCGCCTCGATGTGGGCGTGGGCCACGTCGTCCACGTGGCCCCAGCAGTACGCGGTCCGTGCCGGCACGAACGGAAGGCGCCGCTTGAGATGGCGCACGAACACGTCCCGGAGCCCGCTCGTGTCACCGGGCCCGTAGACGGCGCCAGGCTGCACGATGACCAGGGGCAGCCCCGCCGCGATCGCCGGCAGCGCCACCTGGTAGTGCGCCTCCCATTTCGTCTCGTCGTAGAGGCTCACGTGAGCGCCGGTGTAGCGGTACGTCTCGTCCACGACCTGGCCGTGCGTGTCCGAGAACACGGCGAGCGACGAGGTGTAGACGCCCTTCGGCACGCGGGCCTCGCGCATCGCCTCGAGGACGTGCCGCGTGCCGTCGATGTTGACGGCGGTGGCGAGCGCCCGCGCACGCGGCACGCCGATCCTGTACCAGGCGGCGAGATGGAACACGCCGTCCACGCCGTCCATGGGCCCCGCGAGCGTGGACGGCTCGGTGACGTCGCCCGTGTGCAGCTCGGCGCCGAGCTTCGCGAGGAGCGACGCCTTCTCCGGCGACCGGACCAGCGCCACCACCTTGTGGCCGCGCGTCAGCAGCTGCTTCGCGACCTCGGCGCCGATGAACCCCGTGGCGCCCGTGACGAGATAGCGAGCCACGGCGCAAGGATAGCGCAGCAGTCCGGCGTTGACTCGGCGACGGTGTAACGGCCACTGTAGGGGCGCCGTCCATGCGCGCCGCTGCCACGCCTGACAGGTCCGGGACGCGCTGGGCGGAGCTGGCCGCGCTGCTGGTCGCCGGCCTCGTCCTGGCGGTCACCGTGCGGCTCAACACCTTCGTGGGCATGCATGCCGACGCCTCCGGCTACGTGGCCGAAGGCCATCTGTGGGCCGTCGGCCGCCTGTACCGGCCCGAAGCGGCCCAGCTCTGGGCCGGCTGGCCGCTGGCCACCGCCACCGGATCGCCCCTGGGCTTCCGCCCGGCACCCGGCGTGTCCGGCACCAGCGTGCCCGTCTACCCGCTCGGGCTGCCGCTGATGCTGGCGGCCGCGGAGCGCATCGGCGGCCGGCTGGCCGCGTACGTCGTGGTGCCGCTGATGGCCGGGATCCTGGTGCTCACGGCCTTCCAGCTCGCCCGGGATCTCGCGGGCCCGCTGGCGGGGCTGCTCGCGGCGTCGTTGTTGGCGCTCGATCCGCTGCTGCTCTTCCACACCGTCCACCCCATGAGCGACGTCCCAGCGGCTGCGCTCTGGACGGCCGGGTGGCTCCTCGCTCTCCGTGGCACGCGGTCATCGGGCTTTGCGGCGGGAGGGTGCGCCGCCCTCGCGGTGATGGTGCGCCCCAACCTCGTCGTCCTCGGTGCGGTCCCGGCGCTCACGCTACTTGCGGCCGGGCGCCGCGCGCCGCGTGGGACCGACTGGACTCCCTTCCTCGCGTTCGCGGGAGCGGCCGCCGCGGGCCCGCTGATGGTCGCCTGGACGCAGGCGACCCTCTACGGCGGACCGCTCACGAGCAGCTACCCTGGCGCCGAGACCTTCTACCGGCCCGGCCACCTCGCCGCGAACGCCCGAAACTACTGGCGCAGCGTCGTGGACCTGTATACCGCGGTGCCGCTGCTGGGCCTCGCCGCGACCGCCGCCCTCCTGCCCCGATGGTCGCCGGGGCTCCACCCGGGGCAGCGCGCGATCGTCGCCGGCGCCCTGGGCGTCATCGCGCTGAACGTCCTGTCCTATGCGTTCTTCCTGCCGTACGCCGAGTGGACGTTCGTGCGCTTCTTCCTGCCGGCCATCACGGCGCTGCTGGTGTTGCTGTCGGCGACGCTCGCCTGGTTCGCCGCCTGGGCGTGGCGCGGCTCCCGCCGCCGGCCGCTCGTCGTCGTCGTGCCCCTTGCGGTGGCGCTCGTCGCCGGGCACCGGCAGGACCTCCGGGCATACGCGCTGGGGGAGGGCACGAACCAGCAGCGAATCCTCGCGATGGGCCGTTACCTCGAAGCCGCGCTGCCGCCCCGCGCCACCGTCCTGTGCTTCTTCCACAGCGGGTCGATCGCGGACGACACGGGCCGCGACGTCATCCGCCTCGATCTCGTGCCCCCGGCGTCGCTCGACGCGGTCGTGGACGAACTCACACGGGCCGGGGTGCCGGTGTCCTTTGCGATCGACCGGGTGCTCGAGGAGCGTCAGTTCCAGCAGCTCTTCGCGCCGTCACGCTACGGACAACTCGACTGGGCGCCGCGCGCGGAATTCGTCGGCACCGGCGCCATTCGCTACTACCTGGCCGCCGACCGCGATCGCTTCCTGGCCGGCGCGCGCTGGCCCGTGGACGTCGTCCGCTGAGCCACCCCTGGCCGTCACCCAGGGCCACCCGCACGTGGCCGGACGCGGTACAATCAGGGTTCTTCGGAGTCGGGGCGTAGCGCAGCCTGGTAGCGCACCTGCCTTGGGCGCAGGGGGTCGCTGGTTCGAATCCAGTCGCCCCGACCACTTTCCTCGGATCGATAGCTCGTCCGCCAGTCCCGGCTCGCCGCGCCCCCCGGGTGTCGGACGCAGCGACGCGCGTGCGGTTCCTCCGCCGTCAGGTTCCAGGGGTGCGGGAAAACACCGGGACAGTCCTCACGCCTCCCCCGCGCCCGGAGTCTCGGCGAGACGACTCCGGTGCCGCCACGGGGAACGCCCCGGGAAACCGGCGGGTCGAGGTGGTTGATTCCTTGCACCAGCAGAGGTTGCCTCAGCGTCGGGGGCTCCAGGGGCCCGGCGAGGCGGTTCAGCCACGAGCCCCCGCCCCCACGTTGGGCGGAGGGGTCACACCATGTCACCCAGACTCATCATCGCGCGCGCCGCCATGATGCTCGCGCTCGTCGCCGCTGGCGCGCTGCCGGTTTCGGCCCAGGCGCCGCACCGGGGCTTCCTCACTGGATTCGGTGGCGCCGACGCCACCAAGCACGCGTCGCCCTTCTTCGGTGGCGCCATCGGCGTGGACCTGGGCGATCACGTCCAGATCACGGCCGACGTCGGCCGTATCCAGAACGCCGAGCCGACTTTCACCCACGACGACCTGGCGCTCGTCGCGTCGGATGCGGCCTCGGAGGGCATCGTGGCGTCCGCGACGTCCAAGGTGCCCACCAACTACTACACGGCCGGCGTCCGCGTCCGCACCGGCGACCGGTGGCGGTTCCGTCCGTACGCGCTCGTGCACGCCGGCGTCGCGCACATGAGCCCGAAGCCCACCTTCATGATCGAGGGCGTGGATGTCACCTCGCTGATGATGTCCGACCTCGCGAACGACCCCGGCGATCCGTACAGCGTCAGGCAATCGTTCCGCGAGGAGACGCGGCCCATGGCGACGGTGGGCGGCGGCGTCACGACCGCCGTGACGGACCACGTGCAGGTGGACCTCGGCTACAAGTTCTCGAGCATCTTCATCAAGAAGGGCTACCTGCAGGACTTCGAGGGCTCGCCTCACTCGCACAACCGGATCGACACGCACCGCTTCTATGCGGGCCTGGGGCTGACCTTCTGACATCGTCCGGGGCCGTGGTCGCATCGCGATCGCGGCCCCACGGCCCGCCGCACCACCGTCCCTCGCCAACGCACGCTCCCTGCCGAGCCGCGCCGCCGCGCGCGGCGCTCCGCTCACGACGTGACGATCTCGGTGCCGTCGCTCAGGCGGCATTCGTGGATGACCGGCTCAGATCCGAGGACGCGGCGGGACACCTCCGCCATCCGGGCCCGATACGCCGGCAGGGCGTCCCGACGCACGAGCGTGATCGTGTACCCGCCGAACCCCGCCCCCATCATCCGGCTCCCGACGACGCCCTGAACCCCGCGGGCGGCCTCGGCCAGCACGTCGAGCGCCGGGCACGAGACTTCGAAGTCGTGCTGCAGGCCGCGGTGACTGGCGTTCAGCGCCTCGCCAAGGGCGTCGTCGTCGCGCCGGGCGAGGGCGGCGCACGCCGTCAGCACGCGCTGGTGCTCGTCGATGACGTAGCGGCAGCGCGCGTAGACTGCGGGCGCCAGCGACGGTCTGGCGTCCTCGATCATGGCGGCCGTCACGTCGCGGAGGCTGACCACCCCGGGGACGCGCGAGCGCAGCGCCGCGAGCCCCTCCTCGCACTCGGCGCGGCGGCGGTTGTAGGTCCCGTCGGCGGCGAGCGACCGCCGCACGTGGGAATCGCACAGGGCGATGGCGAGGTCGTCGGCCAGCGGCAGGTATCGGTAGGTCAGGTCCCGGCAATCCAGGCGCAGGACGCGGCCCGCGCGGCCCAGGAGCGAGGCCACCTGGTCCATCACGCCGCACTGGACGCCGGCGTGGTGGTGTTCCACCCGCTGTCCCAGCCGCGCCAGCGCCATCCGGTCGTGTCCCAGGCCGAAGAGCGCGTTCAGCCCATACGCCAGGCCGCACGTGAGCGCGGCCGAGGACGACAGCCCGGCGCCGATCGGCAGGTCGCCGCCGAAGACACACTGCACGCCGGCCGGAAGCGGGCCGGCGCCGGACAGTTCGGCGAACGCGCCGGCCACGTAGGCGGCCCACGGCGGAGCCGCTGGTCCCGGGCCGTCGATGGACGCTTCGAGCACCTCCCCGGTGTCGGCGGCCAGGACGCGGCATCCGCGGTCGGTCCGCGCGCCGAGCGCCAGCCAGATGGCCCGATCGATGGCACCCGGCAGGACGATGCCGAGCGACGCGTCGACATGCTCGCCGATGAGGTTGATACGCCCGGGCGACCGCACGAGCAGGTCCGGGCGGCCGAAGCGGCGCTCGAACACCGAACGGACCCGGGCCTGCTGCAGTTCTTCGGTCACGTGGACGTCCACGGCGGATACGAGCCGGCACGCGCCCGGGAGCACGGCGCGGCCGCGGTCGTGGGCCTGCGCTCCCAGGGGGCCGTGGGCCGCGCCGATCTTACGTGGTGACCGGGGGACCGGCCGGCCCTTGGGGACCGGACCCGGCGAGGCCGCTCCCAGAGAAGCTGGCCGCCTCGGCTGGCCCGCGGAGGCGGCGCAGAAATGAGACCCGTTCTCAGAATCCGTTAGAATGGGACATCAGGTCGATGCCCCCGTTCACCAGCTCGTCAGACGCCGAGCCCCGCCACACCCCGGTGCCCCTCACGACCGTGCCCGTGGGCTCGGTGGCGACCCTGCACGAAGTGCGCGATGCCGAGTCGCGCGCGGTGCTGCGATCGCTCGGCCTCACCGACGCGAGCGTCCTCCGCCTCTGCAAGGTGGGCGACCCCTGCATCGTGCAGGTCCGCTCGACGCGGATCGGCCTGTCGGGGGCCGTCGCCAAGCGGTTGTTCGTCGTGCCTGCCAACGGCACGCCCAAGTAGCCGATGGTCCCGGTCGCCGAGCCGTTCGCCGTCGCGCCGCCCCTCGCCGCCGACCGCGCGTCACGGGTGGCGCTCGTGGGCAACCCGAACACGGGCAAGACCACCCTGTTCAACGCCCTCTGCGGCGCGCGCGCCAAGACGTCGAACTTCCCCGGCACCACGACGAGCGTCCGCCGCGGCAAGGTCGAGGCCTCGCCGCACTCCCGGGCGCTCGACGTCCTCGACCTGCCCGGCGTCTACGACCTGGATCTGGACACGCCCGAGACCGCCATCGCCCGCACGGTGATCGACGGGCAGGCCAGCCCGGCTCCCGACGCCTTCGTGGTGATCGTGGATGCCTGCAACCTGTCGCGCAACCTCGTGCTGGCCGGCCAGCTGCTCGCGCGCGGCGCGCGCCTCGTCCTGGCGCTGAACATGACGGACCTCGCGCGCAAGCGCGGGCTCGTCATCGACGAGCGCGCCCTGGCCGCGCGCCTGGGCGTGCCGGTCGTGCCGATGGTGGCCCGCACCGGGCTCGGCCTCCAGGCGCTGCGCCAGCTGCTCGACGCCGGCATCGGCGTGCCCGTGCCCGCCGTCGCGCCCCCGGCCGACGTCGGCGACTGGGCGCACGAGATCGCCACCGCCGTCACCGCCCACGGGGCGACAACTCCGGACGTGGACCAGCGCACGGAACGCCTCGACTACGTGCTGACCCACCCGGTCTGGGGCCTTGGCGCGTTTGTCGCGATCATGAGCGCGCTCTTCTGGGTGCTCTTCCAGCTCGCCACCGTGCCGATGGACCTCATCGAGGCCACCTTCGCCCAGCTCGGATCGCTCGTGGAAGCCGTCATGCCAGCCGGCCCGCTGCGCGACCTGGTCGCCCAGGGCATCGTCGGCGGCATCGCCGGCACCGTCGTGTTCCTGCCGCAGATCTGCCTGCTCTTCTTCCTCATCACGCTGCTCGAGGACACGGGCTACCTGGCGCGCGCGGCCTTCGTGATGGACCGCTGGCTCTCGCGCTTCGGCCTGCCGGGGCACGCCTTCGTGCCCCTCCTGACGGCGCACGCCTGCGCGCTGCCGGGCATCATGAGCACGCGCCTCATCCCGGACCGTCGCGATCGCCTCGCGACGATCCTGGTGGCGCCGTTCATGAGCTGCTCGGCGCGGCTCCCGGTGTACGTGCTGCTCACGACGCTCCTCTTCGCCGACCGGCCCGGCGCCGCCGGGCTGGCCTTCGCCGGGTGCTACCTGCTCGGCGCGCTCGCCGCGCTCTTCACGGCCAAGCTCTTCGGCAGCACGATCCTCCGCGGCCGGGCCCGGCCCATGATCCTGGAGCTGCCGTCCTACAAGACGCCGTCGCTCCGCAACGCGCTCCTCACCGCGCGCGACCAGGGTCTGTCATTCCTGTCCACGGCCGGCACCGTCATCGTCGCCATCTGCATCGTGATGTGGTGGATGAGCGCGTATCCGAAGTCCGACCCACCCGCGCGCGCCCTCGAGCTCAGGGCGGCCGCGGCGGCCCCGGCCGTGACGGCGGCAGAGGCGCAGGCGCTCGCCGACGAGGCCGACACGCTCGAAGCCCGCGCGGCCCAGGCCGGCAGCTTCGCCGGTCGACTCGGGCACGTCGTGGCGCCGGTCTTCGAGCCGCTCGGTTTCGACTGGCAGCTGACGGTGGGCGTCCTCACGAGCTTCCTCGCACGCGAGGTGTTCGTCTCGACGATGTCGGTCCTGGCCTCCGGGCAGGCGGAGACGGAGGTGGATGCGGGCGTCGTGGCACGCCTCCACGCCATGACGCGCGACGACGGCCGCCTCGTCTTCACCCCGGCCACCGCCGCCGCGGCGCTCGTCTTCTTCGTGCTGGCGATGCAGTGCCTGCCCACGCTCGCGCTGACCCGCAAGGAGGCCGGCGGCCTGCGGTACGCGGCGTTGCAGCTCGGGTACATGACCAGCCTCGCCTGGCTGGCGGCGTTCCTCCTCAGGCAGGGCCTATTGGCCGCGGGGGTGGCGTAGCATGGGCTCGATGGGGTCGCTCTCGGTCCAGGACGTGCTGGCTGCCGTGATGGCCCTGGCCGCCGCGCTCGTCGTCGTGCGCCGCGTCGTCGGCGGCGCGCCCACTGGGCGGCCGACGCCAGGCTGCGCCAAGTGCGCGGCCGGTGACGCCTGCGCGCCCGAGTCCGCCGGGACGGCGGCGCCCGCCGCGCCCGTCGCGCACCCCCTCGTGATCGTGCGCGCCACCCGGCGCTAGCGTCCGCCTTTCGCGCGGGACCGCAATCGCCCGGTGGTAGCATCGCCGCCGTGCATCCATCTGCATCTCCCGCTCGACGTGCGGTGCGTCCGCCGCGGCGCCGCCGCGCGTGGCTCCTGCTCGTCGCTGCGGGCGCGGTCGCCGGCTGCCAGCGCCCCGCGGACGCTCCGGCGCCGCCGCGCGCCGTCGTCCTCATCGTGGTGGACGGGCTCCGCCCCGATCAGGTCACGCCCGAGGTGATGCCACGCCTGCACGCCCTCGGCCAGCGCGGCCTCGTCTTCGACGCGCATCACGCCGCGGTGCCCACGGTGACGCGCGTGAACGCCTCGACGCTCGCGACGGGCGCCTACCCGGACACGCATGGCCTGCTCGGCAACACCGTGTACTCCGCGGCGACGTTCCCGACCAGCGGTGTGAACACCAGCCGTCATGAAGATCTCCTGGCCATGGAGCAGGCCGAAGGCCGGCTGCTGACCGCGCCCACGCTGGGGACGGCGCTCCAGCGTGCGGGCAAGCGGTTCGTGGTGTTCAGCGCGGGCTCGAGCGGCTCGGCCCTGCTCCTCGGCTACCCGCTCGGCACGAGCCCGATCGTGAATCCCGACCTCATCGTCCCGGAGACGCTTCGGCCGGCGGTCCTGGCCGCCGCGGGCGCCGGTCCGCCCGAGGCCGTCCCGAACGCACCGCGGAACCGCTGGATCGTCGATGCGTACGTGGCGCTCGGCGGGACGGACCTGGCGGCCGACGTGACGGCGTTCTGGTTCGCGGACCCGGACGAATCGGCGCACCAGCGCGGCCTCGGGGCGGAGGTGACCACGGCCGCCCTGCGCGCCGTCGACGGCGAGATCGGCCGCATCGAGGACACGCTTCGCGCCCGCGGCACGCTCCGCGCGACGACGCTGCTCGTGACGTCCGATCACGGGTTCTCGACGCACACCGGCGGGTTCCGGCTCGGCGAGCTCGTCGCGCCGCTCGCGGAACCGCTGCCCGACGGCGCGCCCGACCTGGTGGTGACCGAGGGCGCCGTCAACGCCCGGCGGCCCTTGTCGCCCGAACGCCTCGCCGGCCTCGTCGAGGCGCTGCAGGCGCGGCCCGAGGTCGGCGCGCTCTTCACGGCACCGGCCCGTGAGGGGGCCCTGGACGGCATCGTGCCCGGCACGCTGGCCTTCGATGTCGCCCACTGGCGCCATCCCCGCTCGGCGCCCCTGCTCGTGTCGGCGTCCTGGAGCGACGCCATGAATGCCCAGGGCGTGCCGGGCACGACCGCCCAGGCCGGTACCGCCGGCCACGGCACGACCAGCCCGTTCGACATCCACAACACGCTCATCGCGGCGGGCGCCGCCGTGCGCGCGTCCGCCCGGGCGACGGCGCCGACGTCGAACGCCGACCTGGCGCCGACCATCCTCGGCTTGCTGGGTCTCCCGCCGGAGCCGACGATGCGCGGGCGCGTCATCCGGGAGCTGACCGCCGATGGCCCGGCGCCAGACGCCGTCGCCGTCACGCACGACACGGTCACCAGCCGCAGTCGCGACGGCCGCTACTCGGTCACGGCGCACGTCTCGGTCGTGGACGGTCGGCGGTATCTGGACCGGACCGAGGTCCTCCGCACCGCGCGGTAGCGCGCGGCCGGGGCGCGGTGCGGTACCATGTCGGCATGAAGACCGTACTCGTGCCCGTGGACGGATCCGAAAGCGCGACGCGCGCCGTCGAATGGGTGGCGCGCGTGCTGCCGGGCGCCGCCGACGCCCGTGTCCACCTCGTGAACGTCCAGCCCTCGGTCGACGCCTGGGAAGTGCGCAGTCACCTTGGCGAGGACGACATCGCAAAGTTCCACGAGAACAGTTCGAAGAGCGTGCTCGATCCCGCGGTCGAGGTCCTGCGCGCGGCCGGCCTGCCCGTGGAGGTGCACGCACTCGTCGGTGAGATCGCCGAGCAGATCGCGGCCGCCGTGGCGTCCACGGGGGCTGACAGCGTCGTCATGGGGACGCGCGGCCTGGGCCGGATCCAGAGCCTGCTCGTCGGGTCCACGGCCATGAAGGTGATCCATCTCGTGGACGTGCCCGTGACCCTCATCAAGTAGCGGCACCCTCGCCGGACGCGGCGGGCCCGGCCGCCGCGTCTCGACCCGAGCCGGCCTCGTCAGCGCCCGGGCCAACGGCCAGGCGTGTAGGGCACGCCGGCCGCCTCCACCTGCGCTTCGAACTTCCTGATCTCGGCCTCGAGCGTCCTGAGCGTCGCCACCGCGGCCGTCACCTCGTCCTGGGCGATCGCGGCGTTCTGCTGCTGCGTGGCCGTCGGCGCACCGGTCAGGCCCCGCGCGCCCGCCGACGCGGAATTCACCCGTCCCTGCACGGAGGTCGGCGATCCGGACTCGAGGCCGCGCAGCGTCTCGTCGCCCCGCAAGGTGCGCAGGAGCGTGACGACCCGGCGGTCGAGGCGCCCGGCCTCGTCGAGGAGTGCGATGCCCGCCGGCGACGCGGCGACGGCCCGCCGGAGCGCCGTGGTCCGCGTGCGCATCTGGTTGGCCTGCTCCAGCGCGCCCGTGAACGTCCGCTGCAGCCGGAACACCCGGTCCTGGTACTCCCGCGCGGCGGTCATCATCGCCGGCGTGAGCGTGACCGACGGGTCGGACGCGACCACGATCGACTGCGGCTCGCCCAGCGACGACGTCACGCCGCCGACCCGGCGCGACAGGGCCAGCGTGTAGGTGCCGGGCGCCACGAAGCCTCCGAGGCTCTGCGCCGCGCCGAAACCGCCGCCACCGCCGGCCGGCGGCATGGCGGGCCCGGTGGCGCGGAGGTCCCACACCGTGCGGTGCAGCCCGCGGCCGCCGGGCACGACGAGGCGGCGGACGATGGCACCCTGGGCGGTAGTGACCGTCAGGAACGTCTGCGGGGCTTCCTCGTCCGCTTCGGCCGTGAGCGCGGCCTGCGACGGATAGGCCGGGGTCTCCTTCTTCTCTTCGGCGGCGCGCGCGGCATCCTGTCGGCGGTCCTTCAGGGTCTTCGGCGCTTCGCGCACCCAGTAGGTCACGGTGGCGCCGAACGGGCGGTTCTCCCCCATCCAGAGCTGCTCGCCCTGGAAGCCGCGGGCGCGGCCCGTCTCCGGCACCTCGATCACGGCCGTCTTCGTCGGGAAGATCAGGCCGTCGCGCTCGAAGGCGGCCGCGTTCAGGTGCCGCAGCGGCGAGTAGTCGTCGAGCACGTAGTAGCCGCGGCCGAAACTGGCCGCCACCAGGTCCACTTCGCGCTCCTGGATGGCCAGGTCGCGCACGGCGATCGTCGGCAGGTTCCCGCGGAAGCGGATCCACTTCCGGCCGCCGTCCACCGTGAAATAGAGGCCGAACTCGGTGCCGACGAAGAGCAGGTCCGGATTGACCGGGTCCTCGGCGAAGGCCAGCGCCGGGCCGTTGGCGGGCAGATCGCCGGCGATGTTGGTCCAACTCGCCCCGCGCGTCGTGCTCTTGAACACGTACGGCTTGAAGTCCCCGTTCTTGTGGTTGTCGAAGAGGGCGTAGAGCGTGCTCTCGTCGGACTTGCCCGCGTACAGACGCTGCACGAAGACGCCGTAGGAGCCGTAGTCCGGCAGGCCGGGCAGCCGCTCGCTGCGGCGCCACGACGTGCCGCCGTCGAGCGAGATCTGGACGAGGCCGTCGTCGGTGCCGACGTAGAGGAGGCCCTCGCGCCGGCGCGACTCGGCCACGGCCGTGATGTTGCCCCAGGTGGAGGTGGACTGGTGCTGGGCGATCGCCTCCGGCGGCCAGATCCGGCCCATCACCGGCAGCGTGTTCCGGTCGGTCTGGCGCGAGAGATCGGGGCTGATCGCCCGCCAGGTGTTCCCGCGGTCGTCACTCCGGAAGAGGCGGTTCGCTCCGAAGTAGATGCGCGACGGGCTGTGCGGGCTGATGATGAACGGCGACTCCCAGTTGAAGCGCAGCGGCGCCTCGCCGCGGCCCTCCACCGGCCGGATGTTGACGCGCTCGTTGGTCCGGCGATCGAGGCGGACGATCCCGCCGTACTGCGACTCCGCGTACACGATGTTCGGGTCGCTCGGATCCACGCGCGCCACGAAGCCATCGCCGCCGGTCACGATGAACCAGTCGTTGTTGGTGGCGCCGTCGGGCCCCTTCGAGCGCGACGGTCCGCCGAGCGTGCTGTTGTCCTGGGTGCCGCCGTAGATGTTGTAGATGGGCTCGGCGTTGTCCACCTCGACGTTGTAGAACTGGGTCACCGAGAGGTTCGCGAAGTGCCGCCAGAGGCGCCCGCCGTCCCAGCTCTCGTAGAGCCCGCCGTCGCAGCCCTCGAGCAGGTGCTCGGTGTTCGCGGGATCGATCCAGATCACGTGGTTGTCCACGTGCTTGTTGCGTTCGCCGAGCGTCCGGAACGTGCGACCCCCGTCATCCGAGATCTGCGTCTGGACGGTCGGCACGTACAGCCGGTCGGCGTCCTTCGGATCGGGATGGATGTTCTCGTAGTACATCGGCTGGGCCTGCACCGCGCCCCGCCGCTCCCAGCTCTCACCCGAGTCGGTCGAGACGTAGATGGCCGTGTTCTCGGCGGTCTCGACCTTCGCGTAGACCAGGCCCGAGCGCGCCGGCGAGAACGCGATCACGATGCGCCCCAGGTCACCGGACGGCAGGCCCGTCCGCACGCGCTTCCAGGTCTTGCCGCCGTCGGTGGACTTGTGGAGGCCGCTCTCGGGGCCGCCGTGGATGAGCGTCCAGGTGTGGCGGCGGCGCTGATGGGCGACGGCCAGCAGCACGTCCGGCCGGAACGGATCGATCGCCACGTCGCTCACGCCGGTGTTTTCGCTGATCTCGAGCACCCGGTCCCAGGTCGTCCCGCCGTCGGCGGACCGGTAGAGGCCGCGGTCGCCGCCCGGGGACCAGAGGGGCCCGTATGCGGCGGCGAACACGACGTTCGAGTCGCGCGGGTCGATCACGATCCGGCCGATGTGCTCCGACGTCTTCAGGCCGAGGTTGCGCCACGTGCGGCCCGCGTCGTCGCTGCGGTAGATGCCGTCGCCGTAGCCGACGCTCCGCTGGTTGTTGGCCTCGCCCGTGCCCACCCAGACCGTGTTGGGCTGCCGCGGGTCGATCACCACGGCGCCGATCGAGTACGTCCCCTCGTTCTGGAAGACCGGGGAGAACGTGATGCCGGCGTTCGTCGTCTTCCAGACGCCGCCCGAGGCGACGCCCACGTACCACGTCTGCCTGTCCTCGGGATGGACCGACACCACGTTGACCCGGCCCGACATGAGCGCCGGGCCCACCGCGCGGAGGCGGAACTCCGAGAAGTTCGACGCCGCCCACGGATCCTGCGCGCCCGCGCGCGCGGCGCCGGCGGGTGCGGCCTGACCGCCCGCTCCTTGCGCGTCGAGTCCCAGTGCGAGCGCCGACAGGAGAAGGACGCCGGCGCCGAAAGCCTTCAGCAGCTGCTGCATGTGGTGTGATCCCGTCGGGAGCGGCCGGCGATCGACCGGCGGCGGCCGGCAGCGGGCCGGCGAGGGTCGATTATAGGCGCCGCCAGCGCACGTTTACTCCAGGCGCGCGAGCACCCGGGACGCGATGTGGTGACCAATGGCGAGCGAGGCGGTGGCGGCGGGCGACGGCGCGTTCAACACGTGCACCATCCGGCCGCGCTCCACGAATGCGAAGTCGTCCACCATCGTGCCCGCCGGCGTGAGCGCCATCGCGCGGACGCCGGATCCACCCGGAGCCAGGTCCGCGGCCGTCAGCGCGGGCACGAGCCTGGCGAGCGTCGCGGCGAATCGCCGCTTCGAGAACGACCGGCGGATTTCGGCCACGCCGGTCCCCAGGTGCCGGCCCACGAAGCGCCGGACGCCTGGGCTGAGGGCCGCGGCCACGAGATCCCGGGCCGACACGTCGGCCCAGGTGTAGCCCTCGCGCGCCAGCGCGATCACGGCGTTCGGGCCGGCTTCGATGCCGCCCAGCGCCATGCGGGTCAGGTGCACGCCGAGGAACGGAAACCGGGGATCGGGCACCGGATAGATGAGGTGGCGGACGAGCGCCCGGCGCGCCGGCGCCAGCGTGTAGTACTCGCCGCGGAACGGCGCGATGACGATGTCGGTCGCCACGCCGCAGGCCGCCGCCACCCGGTCGGCCTGGAGGCCCGCGCACGCCGCCAGCGCGGCGACGTGCCAGGTGCCGTCGGACACCTGCACCTCGAGGCCCGATGCGGCGTCCCTGGCGGTGCGGAACGCTGCCCGGCACTCGATGGCGCCGCCGCGGGCGACGATGTCCTCGGCCAGCGCCCTCGCCACGCCCGGGTAGTCCGCGATGCCGGCCTCGGGCACGAACAGCGCGGCCACGCCCGCCGCGTGCGGCTCGATCTCGCCGAGCTCCGCCGGATCGATCCGGCGGACGTCCAGGCCGTTCTCGCGGCCGCGCACGGCCAGCGCGTCGAGCCGGGGCACCTCGTCGTCACGGGTGGCCACCACGACCTTGCCGCACACGTCGTGGGCGATGCCGCGCGCCCGGCAGAAATCGACCATCCGCACCCGCCCCTCCGTGCAGAGGCGCGCCCGGGCGCTGCCCGGGACGTAGTACAGCCCCGAATGGATGACGCCGCTGTTGTGGGACGACTGGTGCGCGGCCACCGTCGGCTCCTTGTCGAAGACGACGACGCGCGCCCGGTGGGTCACGGCGAGCGCGTGGGCGGTGGCGAGGCCGACCAGGCCGGCGCCGACGACGGCGACATCTGCGGTCCGGGCGGCCACGCCGAATTGTAACGGACGCGGTCGCCGGTAGAATGCGTCAGCCCATGTCCGACCGTGACGATCTCCTCGTTCGTGCCGCCACACCCGCCGATCGCGACGCCCTCGTCGAGGGCAACGCCGCCATGGCCCTCGACACCGAGCAGCTGCGCCTCGATCCGGACACGCTCCGCCGCGGCGTCGAGGCCGTGCTGCGCGGGCAGGCTCCGGGACGCTACTGGGTCGTCGAGAAGGACGGCGCGGTCGTCGGCCAGCTCCTCATCACCTACGAGTGGAGCGACTGGCGCAATCGCCCGGTGTGGTGGATCCAGTCGGTCCACGTCGCGCCGGACGCCCGTCGGCTCGGGGTGTTCCGCACGCTCTACGCCCACCTGCGCCGCGAGGCCCAGGCGGCCGGCGCCGGCGGCCTTCGCCTCTACGTGGACGAGACCAACACGCGGGCCCAGCAGGTCTACGCGGCGCTGGGCATGGACGGCGGGCACTACCGCGTGTTCGAGGACATGTTCGACGAGCCCCCGAAGGCCTGAGGGGGTCAGCGAACGGGCAGCCAGAACGTCGTCTTGACGACGAAGAAGTTCGTGCCGGTCGCCCGCGCCGAGCGGAACATGTCGCCGAGGCCGATCGCGTCACTGCGGGTCTGGGTCCCCGAGCGGTCCTGCTGCCAGACGACGTAGAGCGTGCTGCCCGGCCGCCACTCCCACCGCAGGACGACGTTGCTCCGGAACGACAGCGTGTTGAAGTCCCGGTTGCGCAACGTGAACGCCGTGCCGTCGGCGGCGATGGTCCGGCTGCCGTCCGCGTTCACCGTGAGCGTGGTGCCGGACGTGCCGTAGCGCAGCCGATCGCGGCTGCGCGCCGCCAGGAGTTCCCCGTAGTCGTAGTACCGGCCCGATGCCGCGAACGGTTCCGCGTAGACGTCCAGGTTCATGTCGGGTTTCACGGTCAGCCCGAGCCGGAACTCGGTGGAGACGGTGCTCCTGTCGATGAACGCGAAGACGTAGCGCGATCCGTACGTCTCCGGCCGTCCGCCAGCCAGCGTCGAGACGTACTGCTGGGGCTCGGTGAGCGTCTCGTAGAAGGGCTCGGCCGAGAGCTGCCAGCGCGGGCCGGGGCGCACCGAGACGAGCGTGCTCACGCGTCGCAGCCGCAGCCCGTCGTCGTTGCGGCTCAGCGTGGAGGTGGCCGTCCACCGGGTCTGCGAACCGGCGCGGTTGCCCAGGGAGATGACGGCAGTGGCGCCGGGACCTCGGCCCATGAGCGGCCCGCCGCGCGTGAGCGCGACGTTGGTCTGCGGGAGGTCTCGGCGGACGGCAATCGACGTCGTCCAGAAGTTGGCCCAGGTCAGGTTGAGCGTCGCTCGCACGAATCCCGCCTGGACGAGACGGCGCAGCGTGGTGTCGGCCTGGGCGTCGGTCCGGATCGCGTAAGCACGGAGCACGCGGCCGGGGGTCGTCTCGCGGAACTGGATGTTGGCGTTGCTCAGCCACCCGTCGGCCCCGTTCAGGATGGCCAGGTCGTTGGTCTCGAAGTTCTCGGAGTCGAGCTTGCTGTTCGCCCCCCACAGCCAATGCCGGCCGCTCAGACGATCGAAGGCCACCTGCAGCGACCAGCCGCCCAGCGACGTGCGCGTCGGATCCAGCGGCGAGTAGGTCCGGTCGGGCCGCTGGGCGAAGTGGGAGCTCGACCGCTGCACGCGCTCGATGGCGGCTGCGGTGCCGCTCACGAGCGAGCCGCCGCCGGAGGTCCGGAACTCGTACTGGCCGCCGTTGAACCGCAGCACCGTGCTGCCGGCCAGGGCCAGGGCATCGCGGGCCTGGAGGTCGGCCAGCGGGTCCCCGTCGCCGAAGTCGCGATGGACCGCGCTCGCGAGCACGCCCGCCGTGGATCCCTGCCGGCCGAATTCCTGGAGTACGCGGCCGATGCCGTAGAACGTGTGCGGCGCGACCGTCACCTCGCGCGCGGCCGGGTCGCCGGCCGTGGCGACCTCCGCGGACTCCTCGGCCGTCACCGCCGACAGGAACGCCACCGAGGTGCGCGACGGCAGGCGCCCCGTCAGCTTGGCCGCGCCGAGGATGGTGGTGTTGGCCGGGTAGTTCACGAAGTCGCCGGTGGCCGGCCCGACGGGGCGCGCGCCGATGCGGCGCGAGTAGTAGAAGTTCGGGTGCCCGATGTTGAAGAGCGGCGCGCCTTCGAGAAAGAACGGACGGCGTTCGGGGAACCGCGTCTCGAACGCGGTGAGGTTGACTTCCGCGGGGTCGGCCTCCACCTGCCCGAAATCCGGATTGATCGTGGCCTCGAGCGTCAGGTTCGGGCCGAGGCCCATCTTCACGTCGGCGCCGACGCGGGCCGCGGGGTTCAGGCCCTGCCGGAACGGGTCGCCGGGGCTGGAGGGATAGATCGTGCTCGCGCCGGCGACGTACGGCAGGAGCTCCACGCGGCGGGCCCTCGGCACGCTGGACACGCCCTGCAGTTCGCCGAACCGCGACGCCCAGGCCCGCACGGTGCGCGGGATGAGCACCCAGGTGTCCTCCTCGTTCAGCGACGGCCGGAAGCGCTGGACGTTCAGCCCCCATGTGAGGTCCTGCTCCGGGTTGAAGCGGAGCTGCGCGAACGGTATCCAGAGCTCGGCGCTCCAGCCCGTGTCGTCCACCGTCGCCGCCGCGTCCCAGACGAGGTCGTACGTGGCGTCGAAGCTGTCCTCCGCGTCCGCGGCGTGGAAGCGATCGAGGCGCACGCCGGCGGCCGTCACCCCGAGCACCACGGCCGTGCGTCGGTCGTGGAACGTGTCGAGGCCGATGAGGATTCGCTCGGCCTGGTCCACGACGTCCCTGCGTCCGAGCGGCGCCTGGATGGCAGCCGCGCTCTTCGCGAACATGCGGGCGCCGACGTAGAAGGCCCGGTCGTCGTAGGCGAAGCGCACCTCCATGCCGTCGGTTGGAGGCGCGCCCTGTGTGGGTTCCTTCTGGACGAGATCGGCCAGGGGCGTGGCGGTGCGCCAGACCGACTCGGTGAGCCGTCCGTCGACGGTGATGTCGCCGGCCGCGACGCGCGATGCCGTGGCCCGCTTGAGCGCGCCGTCGCCGCCTTGTGCCTGGGCCGCGTGCGCCGTCGTGTCAGCCGCCGCGCCTGCCAGCCATGCCACCACCACCACCGCCGCCCGGCGGCGGCGGGGCCGTCCCCGAGTCACGGGGCGACATGATAGCCGAACGTGCGTCGTGGGCCGATCCGCGTGACCGCGAACGAACTTCGATCGACACGCGCCGCCGGCCCGCACGTCCGCGGAGTACCATCCGGCACGTCATGGCACAGTCTTCGACCCTGTACACCGTCACCGCGGACCTCTCCGACGTCGACCGCGGCGTGTACGAGTCCCTGGACCTGAAGCTGGCGCGCCATCCGTCCGAGACGGGCGCCTTCCTGGTCACGCGGCTCCTGGCCTACTGCCTCGAGTTCGAAGCGGGCATCGCCTTCGGCGACGGGCTGTCGACGGCCGACGAGCCCGCCGTCCTCGTGCGCGACGCCACCGGCCGGATCACCAAGTGGATCGACGTGGGCCTGCCCTCGGCCGAGCGGGTGCACCGCGGGAGCAAGCTGGCGGGGCGCGCCGCCATCTACACGCATCGCGATCCTCGTCAGGTGCTGGCCGCGCTGGACGGGCAGGGCATCCACCGGGCCGCCGAGATCCCGGTCTACGCCTTCGACCGAGCGGCCATCGACGGCATGGCCGACGCCCTGCCCCGCCGCAGCCACTTCACGCTGAACGTGATGGACCGGCACCTGTACGTGGAGGGCCCGGGCGGCCCGGCCGCGTTGCCGCTCGACGCCCACCGCTTCGCCTGAGGCCGCGTCGCCGCTTTCGCCGCCGCGGCCGGCCGTGCTACGGTGATGACCCACGCCTGGCACGCCATCCGGGTCTGGCACGATCATGCTGCCACGCCCGCGGTCTGCCGCCTTCGGCCTCCCTGTCCTCGTCTGCCTCATCGGGCCCGCGTGCGGCAGCGGGAACGGAACACCGACCGCGCCGTCGAATGGCCAGCCGCCGGGGCCGGCCCAGGGCGGCGGCACGCCTCCAGCGACCATGACGATCACGGTCACGCGCGCGGGCGTCTCGCCGCAGGTGCTCACCGTGCCGGTGGGGGCGCGCGTCACCTTCATGAACGCCGACGCCAGGCCGCACGATTTCTCGGGCGGGCCCGATCCGGCCCATCCGGAGTGCCCCCAGGTCGACGAGGCCGGCTTCGTGCAGGCCGGCCAGAGCCGGCAGACGGGCGTCTTCGCCGCGGTTGCGACCTGCCAGTACCACGACCACGCGTATCTCGGCGTGCAGGCGTTCACCGGCCGGATCGTCGTGCAATGACGACGCGCGTCCCGGGGCGCCTCGCCCTCATCCTCCTCGTGCTGCTCGCCCCCGCGATTCCGGCGGCGGCGCAGCCCGCCGCGGACGCGGGCACGAGGCACGGTCACGCCGGCGACGAGCCCCCGGCCTGGGCCTGGGACGTCGAGACCAGCGCGTTCGCCGGGTACAACCAGCAGCACCGCAAGTTCACGGACTTCGACGCCTGGGAGTCCCAGAACTGGCTGATGGCCACGGTGGCGCGCCGGGCCGGCCCGTGGCAGACGACCGTCATGGCGGGCGCGACGGCCGAGCCGTTCACGATGCGCGCGCTGGGATCGCCGCAGGCGTTCCAGACCGGCGAGACGTACAACAACGCCCCGCTCATCGACTACCAGCACCCACACGACCTCGTCATGCACCTCGGGGTGGAGCTGTCCCGCGCGACCGGCGCCGGCCGCGTCGACGCGGGCGCGGCGCTCGTCGGGGCGCCGCCGATCGGGCCGCCGGTCTTCATGCACCGGGCGTCGGCCTCGGAGAACCCGCAGGTGCCGTTGTCGCACCATCAGCTCGACGCGACGCATCTCAGCCAGGGCGTCGTGCACGCCGCCGTGACCGTCGCGGGGCTGCGCGTCGACGGCGGGCTCTTCCGCGGCCGGGAGCCGGACGAGCGCCGGACGGACCTGGACACGGGCCCGCTCGACTCCCAGGCGCTGCAGCTCGCCTATGCTCGCGGCCCCTGGACGGCGCAGGTCTCCACGGCCTGGCTCACGCGGCCGGAGCGCCTGTCGGTCTACGATGCCGAGCGGCGGACCGCGTCGGTGTCCTACACGCGGAGCGACGGCGATCGGATGGTCGCCTGGACGCTGGCGGCCGGCCAGAACCGCGAGGTGCACGGGAACCTCGAGGCCTACCTCCTGGAAGGCGTGTGGCGGCCCTCGCGGCGATGGGCCGCCTACACGCGCGTGGAGTGGCTCGACAAGGACATCCTCGACGCCGGCTACCACCCGGTGGGCGTCGCGCACGTCCACCGCCAGTCGCGCGTGGGCGCCGTCACGCTCGGCGGCGTGCGCGACCTGGCCACGGGCCGGTTGGGGCGCGTCGGCCTCGGCGCCGACCTCACGCTCTACCGCGTTCCGCCCAACCTGGAGGAGCCGTACGGGGCGCCGCGCTCGTTCCACGTCTTCCTGCGCCTGCGCGGGCGCGCCGGGACGGCCGGCGCGGCCCACGTGCACTGACGGCCTACTGCGCCGCCAGATTCGGCCGCCCCTTGCGGAGGACGAACTTCTGGATCTTGCCGGTGGCCGTCTTCGGCAGCTCGGCGACCGCCGTGAAGCTGTGCGGCACCTTGAAATGCGCGAGATGCTCGCGGCAGAACGCCCGCAGATCCGCGGGCACCACGTCGCGGCCGCCGCGCGGCACCACGAAGGCATGGGGCGCCTCGCCCCACTTCTCGTCCGGGAAGCCGACGACGGCGGCCTCGAGCACGCTCTCGTGCCTGAGCAGCGTCGCCTCGACCTCCACCGACGAGATGTTCTCGCCGCCGCTGATGATGACGTCCTTGAGGCGGTCGCGGATCTCGATGTAGCCGTCGGGATGGACGACGGCGGCGTCCCCGGAATGGAACCAGCCGTCGCCCATGACGGCCTCGGTGGCGGCCGGGTCGTCGTAGTAGCCGGCCATCACCACGTTGCCGCGCACCGTGATCTCCCCCCGGGTCTCGCCGTCCGGCGGCACCTCGGCGCCCGACGCGTCCACGACGCGCACTTCCCCGCCCGTCAGCTGCTCGACCCCCTGGCGCGCCTTCTGGCGCGCCTGCTGGTCGCGCGAGAGCGCGAGGTGTTCGGGCAGCGGCTCGCAGATGGTCATGAGCGGCGAGGTCTCGGTCAGCCCGTAGAGCTGCGTGACCGTCCACCCCAGCTCGTCCTCGATGCGCTGGATGGTCGCGGCCGCCGGCGGCGCCCCGGCCGTGAGCACGCGGACGCCCCTGGGCACCCCGACCTTGACGTCCGCTGGTGCGTTGGCCAGCGCGATGAGCACGGTGGGCGCCGCGCAGAGGAACGTGACGGCCTCGCTCGCGATGAGACGAAAGGCCGCGGCCGGATCCACCTTGCGCAGGCAGACGTGCCGGCCGCCGATCGCGGTGACGATCCAGGTGAACGTCCAGCCGTTGGCGTGGAACATCGGCAGCGTCCACAGGTAGTGGTCGGACGCCGACATGGGCATGTGCACGAGCATGCCCACCGCATTCACCCAGGCATTGCGGTGCGTGATCATCACGCCCTTGGGCCGTGACGTCGTGCCGCTCGTGTAGTTGATGGTGAGGAGGTCGCGCTCGTCCACCGACGGCCGCACCGGGTCGGGAACCGCCGCGGCGACGAGCGCCTCGTAGTCGAGCCACCCCTCCCGCGCGCCCGAGAGCGCCACGAAGTGGCGGACGCCCGTGAGCGACGCCCGGATGCCGTCCACCGCGTCGAGGTGATCGCGGTCCACGCACAGCACCGTCGTGCCGCTGTGCTGGACCAGATACTGGAACTCCTCCGGCGAGAGCCGGTAGTTGATGGGCACGAGCACGCCGCCGATCTGGGGGACGGCGTAGAACCCCGTGAGCTGCGCGTGCGTGTTCGGGGCGATGTAGGCGACGCGGTCGCCCTTCGTCACGCCGAGACCCTGCAGGGCCGCGGACCACCGGTCGCACCTGTCGAAGAACTGCGCGTAGGTCCAGCGCACGTCGCCGTCCACGACCGCCAGCCGGCCCGCGTACAGCCGCCGCGCCCGGCGCATGAACTCCAGGGGGGTGAGCGGGGTCTCCATGACGCGCATCTTACTGCGCTCCCCGCCGCGGACACGGACGCGCCCCTACGGCGTGCGGGGCGCCAGCCCGGGCAGGAACCGCGCGTGGGCCACGCGAAGCTCGGTGAGGTCCTCCGGCGCGATCTGCAGCTGGTTCGCGATCCGATGGAGCTCCGACTCCTCGGCCACCGAGATGGCGGCATCGGTCGCGGCCAGACGGAAGAGGCAGCGGACGAGCGACAGCCGCTCCGGATAGGTGGCCTGGGCGCCGAAGTCGCGGGCAACCTCGAAGTCGGCCGTGCCGCCGAACAGGAGGTTCGCCGACTTGGCCAGTCCGACCACGACGACGGCCTGGTCGGCGGCGAGCCCGCATTCCTCCACCACGATCGCCTCCATCGCGGCCGTCTCGCCCTCGCTCACGTGCTGGTCGGCCCGGGCCACCCGGCCGAGCAGGTAGGCGAAACGGGCGAGGTGACGGGCGCGATCGGAGTCCAGGTGATCGAGGGACTCGAGCAGCCGGCGCAGCGGCGCCTGATCCTCCCGATCGGACTTCGCACGTTCGAGACCGAGCCAGCCGAGCAGCGCGTCGAGAGCCACGAGGGCATGGTAGCGCACGACTGGCCCGCGGGACCTGACCGGATAGAATGCGCCCTCGTGTCGTGCGGCGGACCGCGCGTCACGAGCCGGGAGGAAGACGGGACGATGAGGAGACGATTCGAACGACGCGTGGTCCTGGTGACGGGCGCCAGTAGCGGCATCGGCAGGGCCGCGGCCATGGCCTTCGGCCGCGAGGGGGCCCACGTGGTCGTCACCGGCCGCCGCCCCGACATGCTCGAGGAGACCCGCGCGCTCGTGGAAGCCACGGGCACCCGCGCGATCGGTGTCGTCGGCGACTGCGCCTCGTCGGGCGACGTGCAGCGGATGGTCGCCACGGCGGTGGAGGCCTTCGGCCGCCTCGACTGTGCCTTCAACAACGCGGGCATCGAAGGCGGGAAGGCGTTCGTGCCGACGGCCGAGTACGACGAGGCCATCTGGGACGAGGTCGTCGCCATCAACCTGACCGGCGTCTTCCTGAGCATGAAGTACGAGATCCGGCAGCTCCTGCGTCAGGGCGGCGGCGGGGCCATCGTCAACATGTCGTCGGTGGCGGGCCTCATCGGCACGCGCATCGGCGTCGGCTACGGCGCCACCAAGCATGGCGTCATCGGCGCCACGCGCGCCGCCGCCATGGAGTACGCCGCCCAGGGCATCCGCGTCAACGCCGTCTGCCCCGGCGTGGTCAGGACCGAGATGACCGAGCGGGCGTTCCTGCACGACGCCACGCTCGCGGAGGCGATGACGAAGCGCCACCCGCTCGGCCGGCTCGGGACGACCGAGGAGGTGGCCAACGCCGTCCTGTGGCTCTCTTCGGACGAGTCGTCGTTCACCACGGGACACGCGCTGCCCGTGGACGGCGGCCTGACGGTGCCCTGACCGACGGAAGCCGCGCCCGCGTGGCGTAGACTGGCGCGATGATGAGGCCCCTGATCCTCGCCGCCGCGCTCGCGACCGCGAGCGCCCTGCCCTCCGCCCAGACCTCCCCCGCCGGCACGCCGGACCGCGTGGCGCCCGGCGCGCTCCCGGCCGCGGATCGCCCGTTCGGCACGCTGCGCGAACAGGCCGCGATGCAGCAGGCGTGGCTGGCCAGGCGCCTGGACACGTTCCTGCCGGCCCTGATGCGGAAGTACGGCATCGACATGTGGGTCGTGCCGATGCGCGAGTACAACGAGGACCCGGTGTTCTCGTCGCTCGTCGCGCCCGAGACGTTCGCCGCCAGGCGCCGTACGATCTACGTGTTCTTCGACACGTGCGCGGCCGCCGGTACGCCCGTGGCGCCGTCGTGCATCGAGCGCATCGCGCTCGGCGGCACCTCACAGGGCGGCGTGTTCGATGCCCGGACGTCCACGAAAGCCGTCACACAGGCCGTGGGCGGACGACAGGCCGAGCTGTGGGGCGACGAGCAATGGCAGGCGCTGCTGCAGGTGATCGAAGAGCGCCAGCCGAAGGTGATCGGCATCGACAAGTCCACCGTGTTCGCCTTCACCGACGGGCTGTCGAGCGGCGAGTTCCTGGGCATGAGCCGCGCGCTGGGCAACGCCTGGACGTCGAAGTACAAGGACGCGGAAGGGCTCCCGCTCGACCTCATCGCCTCCCGGTTGCCGGAGGAAGAGGCCTTCTTCGAGAAGATGACCACGCTCGTCTGGCAGATGTCCGAAACGATGTTCTCGGACGCGGTCATCGTCCCGGGCGTCACACGCACGAGCGACCTCGTCTGGTGGTGGCGCCAGCGCACCAACGATCAAGGCCTGGGCACCTGGTTCCAGCCGAGCATCTCGGTGCAGCGGCAGGGCGCCACGGCGAAGGAACTCGGCGACGACCCGGTGATCCAGCCCGGTGACGTCCTCCATAGCGACGTCGGGATCACGGTGGCGCGGCTCAACACCGACACGCAGCACATGGCGTACGTCCTCAAGCCTGGCGAGACGGACGCGCCGGAGGGGCTGAAGCGCGCGCTCGCCAACGCCAACGCCATGCAGGACATCTCGATGGAGGAGATCCGGACGGGCCGTACCGGCAACCAGATCCTGGCCAGCGTGCTCTCACGGATGAAGGCCAGGGGCATCGACGGCACGATGTACACCCATCCCATCGGCCTGCACGGCCACGGGGCTGGCCCGCTCATCGGGCTCTGGGACTACCAGGACGGCGTCCCCGGGCGTGGTGATGCCACGGTCATCCCGTCGATGTGGTTCTCGATCGAGCTCCAGGCCACGACACCGGTGCCGGAATGGGGCGGGCAGCCGGTGCAGATGGCCCAGGAGGAGGACATGATCGTGAACGCGGCCGGTCGGAACCGCTGGGCGCTCAAGCGCCAGGACCGTCTGTTCCTGGTGCGGGGCGCCCGCTGACGCGCCAGGACCGTCGGACGTTCAGCCCCCGTAGTCCGGCAGTACGATGTCGTCCCTGAGTTGGCGGCCGACGAGCAGCGTCGCCACCAGGGGCACGCGGAACAGCCGCGTGACGAGGTTGCGCATCCACACGCCGGCCGCCGTGGCCGGGGCGAAGGACGAGGCGAAACGGGCCGCCATCGTCTGCTTCCGTCGAAGGAAGCCCTGGAGCCGCTCTTCGTACCGGCTGAAGGCCGGCCCCACCATGCCTCCGCTCGCCTGCAGTTCGCCAGCCAGGACGTAGGCTTCCATCAGCGCGAGCCCGGTCCCCTCGCCCGCCATCAGCGACACGCAGGCGGCGGCATCGCCGATGAGCACGGTGCGGCCGCGGCTCCACGTGTCCATCCGGATCTGGCTCACCCGGTCGAAGTAGAGATCGTCCACGCCGTCCATCAGCTCGAGGATGCGCGGACACTCCCAGCCGACGCCGTCGAATGCGCGCCTGACGGCGGCCTTGCGCGCGGACGCCGCGATGGGCCCGCGCGGCAGGTACTCGTCGCGGACGACGAACAGGAACAGCGTTCGGTCGTCGCGCATGGAGAAGCGGGAGACCTGGCGGCCCGGGACGCCGTGCGTCATGTAGACCAGGTCGTCCCGGCGGTCGTAGCCGGAGACCTCGAACGCGGCGACGTGGTAGCCGAGCGACACCTCCGCGACCGGTCCGAACACGAGGTCGCGCACGCGCGAATGGAGGCCATCGGCGCCGACGACGAGGTCCACGTCCCGCGACGGCGCGTGCTCGAAGGACACGCGCACCCGGGGGCCAGAGTCGTCGATGGCGGCGATGGAGTCCCCGAACAGTCGCTCGACACGACCGTCGAGGGCGTCCGCGATGGTCAGCGCGAGGTCCGACCGTCGCACGCTCGTGAAGCGTCCGCCCGTGACCTTCGCGAAGACGGCGGTGCCGAAGCCGCCCTGGGGCCGTCCGTGCGCGTCGACGAAGCGGACCTCGGCCACCTGGTAGCCCAGATCGAGAATCCGCGGCAGCACGCCCATCCGCTCGGCCAGGTCGTACCCCAGGCCCCAGAAGTCGATCACGTAGCCGCCGCGACGGGGCGACGGCGCCTGCTCGACGAGCAGTACCTCGTGGCCCTGGCGGGACAGCCAGAAGGCCAGGGCCGGGCCGGCCACGCCGGCGCCGTTGATGGCGACTCTCATCGGGGCCTCCGCGGCGGCTCGCGGCATGGGCCGGTCGAGATCCGCCGAACGCCGGGCACCCAACGCGACTCGACGTGCCGGAAGGGTACCGGGGGTCACGCTACCACGGGCGCCCGGCCGGGCGAATTACGCGTCTGTCAGGCGGGGACGCGCTATCGCTTCGCTCCGCCTTCCGCTTTCACCCGCGCGTCGAGCGCCTGCATGGCCGAAGCCGCGAGCGCCTTGCACGCCCCGGGTTCGATGAAGGGATCCGGCGAGCCGGGAGCACGCGTGGCGCGAGCCTTCACCTTTTCGTCCATGCGGGACGCCGACGGATGGGTCGACACCATGATGTCGCACGGCAGATCGGCGACGGCGCGGATGCTCTGGCGGAACCGCTCCACCAGCCCGGGCTGCGCGGTGAAGCGAAAGCCGTCGTTCGACACGCTCGAGATGCTGTCGGCGTAGACCATGGACAGACACCGGTCGCCCTCACACGACTGCCAGGTCCAGGTCGTGGCTCCGGGCGTGTGGCCGGGCACGTAGTGCGCGGTCACGGACACGCCGCCGAGCCGCACGACTTCGCCGTCCTTCACGACCCGCACGTGCTCGGCCTTCGGGAAGTAGTCCACGCCTGGCGGCGGTCCGGGCGGCGCCTGCGGGTCCTCGGGCACCGGCGCGCCGAGCGCCAATGCACGGGCGGTCCCGGCGCTGGCCAGGACGGTGGCGCCGGTGTAGCGCTGCAGCGCGTGCACGCCGCCCACGTGATCGTAGTGGCCGTGCGAGGTGAGGATCAGCTTCACGTCGCTGGTCTTGAACCCCAGTGCCCGGATGTTCGCGTCGATGACGGCCGCGCTCTGCGGCAGGCCCGTATCCACGAGGATGTGGCCGCGGTCCGACGTGATGAGCAGCGCCGAGACGCCGGCGGGCCCGACGAAATAGGTATTGCCATATACCGTGAACGGCTCGCGGGGCGCGTTCCACTCGGCGCAGTTGGTGCACACGGCCGGGGGATCGGGCACGAGGGCGGGCGGCGCCTGCGCGAGCCCGCGGGCGGGCACGCACGCGGCGGCGAGGACGAGGACGGCGAGACGAGGGGCGGGCATCCCGTCGATAGTACCGGACAACCCGGCCAGCGCCGGATTGAAACCCGGGACCGGCACCCGGCCGGTAGAATAGCCGCCATGACGGGGCGCGGCGCGATCGCCCGGCGGGCCCTCGTGGCAGCGGGGATCGTGGCCGCCATCGCCGTGCCGCTCTCGGCGCACGACCTCGAGCGGACGACCGTGCACCTGGAGGTGGCGGCGGACGGCACGTTCGCCCTCCGGCTCGCGCACGACCCGGCGTGGCTCCTCCTGCGGATGGAGTCGTTCGCGGGCGGCGGCCAGACGCCGACCACCGACGCCGCCGCGCGTGACGCGCGGCTGGCGACGCTCGCGCCCGATGCCCTCGACCGCGTGGTGCTCTGGGTGGACGGCGCCGAGGTGCGGCCCGTGTCGAGCGCGTACGAGCCGCCTCCGGCGGCGGTGCCCGCGGGCGAGTTCGCGCTGGCGTCCTACACGCTGCGCGGGCGGCTGCCCGCCGGCGCCAGGACGATCCGCTGGTACTACGGCATGGTGGCCGATCCCTACCCGCTGACGATCACGCTGGCCGACGGGGCCTCCACGACCGAGTGGATCCAAGGCGACGCCTGGAGCACGTCGCTGCCGCTCGGCGGCCCGTTCGTGCGGCGTACCGCCTGGTCGCGGCTGGCCGAGTACCTGGCGCTGGGATACACCCACATCCTGCCCAAGGGGCTCGACCACATCCTGTTCGTCGTGGGACTCTTCCTGCTGGCCGCGCGGCTCCGCCCCGTGCTCGCGCAGGTAACGACGTTCACGGTCGCCCACTCGATGACGTTGGGCCTCGCGCTCTACGGCGTGGTGTCGCTGCCGGCGCGGGTCGTGGAGCCCCTCATCGCGCTCTCGATCGTCTACGTCGCGGTGGAGAACCTCCGCACCGACCGCCTGACGCCGTGGCGGATCGCCCTCGTGTTCCTGTTCGGACTGCTGCACGGCCTGGGCTTCGCGGGCGTGCTCACGGGGCTGCACCTGCCGCGGGCCGACTTCGCGCTGGGCCTGGTCGGATTCAACGTCGGCGTCGAGGCCGGCCAGCTCACGGTGATCGCCGCCGCGGCCCTGGCGGTCGGCTGGTGGCGCCATCGGCCGTGGTACCACCCGCGCGTCGTCGTGCCGGCATCGCTGGCCATCGCCGCGGTCGGTGCGTACTGGACGGTGGCCCGCGCGTTCGCGTCCTGACGCCCTCCCGGCTGGACACCCGCACGGCCGGGGAACGATCATCCTGACGTGGCGAACGGCCGATGGCTGGCGGGGCTCGTCTGCGCGGTGATTGCGTCCGGCGGCGCGGCGTGCCGGACGCCGCAGCCGCCGCCCGTGCCGCGGCCCGTCGTCCTCATCACCATCGACACGTGGCGGGCCGACCGGCTGACGGCGGACGTGGCGCCGGAGCTGGCGCGCTTCGCCGCGACGGGCGTGCGCTTCACCAACGCACGCACGGCCGTGCCGCTCACGCTGCCCTCGCACGCAACGCTCCTGACGGGCCGGACGCCGCCGGCCCACGGCGTCCACGTGAACGGGCAGCGGCTCGACGGCGACGTCCCGACGCTGGGCGCGGCGCTGGGCGCAGCGGGCTACCAGACGGCGGCGTTCGTCGGGGCGTACGTCCTGGACGGACGTTTCGGCCTCTCCCGAGGCTTTGGCACCTACGACGATCGCGTGGCCCGCGACTGGCGGCGCGCCGAGCGGCTCGACGCGGAGCGGCCCGCCACGACCGTGGTGGACGCGGCGCTCGCCTGGCTCGAGGCGGCGCCGCCCGGCCCTTTCTTCCTCTGGGTGCATCTCTACGACCCGCACGCGCCCTACGACCCACCCGAGCCCTACCGGACGCGCTTTGCCGGACGGCCCTACGACGGCGAGGTCGCCTACGCGAGCGCAGAGGCCGGCCGCCTGCTGGCGGGGCTCGAGACTCGCGGCCGCCTGGACGACGCGGTCGTCGTCCTCGCCGGCGATCACGGCGAGGGCCTGGGCGACCACGGTGAGTCCACGCACGGCATGCTCGCGTACGACGCGACGCTGCGGGTCCCCCTGGTCGTCCGCGCCCCCGGCCTGACGCCCGCCGAGCAGGCGGCGCCCGTATCGCTGGCCGATGTCGCGGGCACGGTGCTGCGCCTGTCGCGCACCGGAGCGACGCTCCCGGGCGGGTCGGCGCGCGATCTCTTCGACGGGGACACGTCCGCGGAGGTCTACGCGGAGACCGAGTACCCGGCGACCGCGGGCTGGCATCCGCTGCAGGTGCTGGCCGGCGCCTCGCGGAAGTTGATCCGCTCCTCGACGATCGAGTTCTACGACGTGGGGGCCGATCCAGGAGAGACGACGGACCTGGCGGCGCGCGAGACGGCGGCGGCGCGAGCGGCGGTGGCCAGGCTGACGCAGCGGGCGGTCGGGAGCCGCCCGTCGGAGCGCCCGTCGGCCGAAGCCGAAGCGCGGCTGCGCTCGCTCGGTTATGCGTCGGGGCCCTCGGCGCGCGACGTCGCGGCCCACGCGCCGAATCCCGCGTCCGCCATCGAGGATTGGGCTGCGTTCGAGCGGATCTCCGCGGCCGACGGCGGCGCCGGCGATCTGGCGACCCTCGGCGCGCTGGCCGGCCGGTACCCGGACGGGTTCGTGTTCGCCACGACCTACGCGCGGGCGCTCGCCGCGCGCGGACGTCATGCGGAGGCCGTCCGAGTCCTGAAAGACGCCGCCGCCCGGTTCCCGCCCGACGCCGCCCTCTTCCACGATCTGGCGGTCGCGGCCCGGGCCGCCGGGGATTCCGGCGAGGCGCTTCGGGCGGAGCTGGCGGCGCTGGCGATCGACGCCTCCTATCCGGCGGCCCAGCACGGCCTGGGCCTGCTGCAGACCGATGCGGGCCGACACGGTGAGGCCCGCGCCGCCTACGCCAAGGCCGCCGACCTCGACCCGTCGAACGCCGCGTACTGGAGCGACCTCGGCAACGCCTGCCGGGACGCCGGGGATCCGCGCGCCGCCGAACAGGCCTACGACCGCGCGCTGGCCGTCGCCCCCTCGTACGGCGATGCCCTCAACGGCCGTGGCGTGCTCCTGGTGCAGGCCGGACGCCCCGCCGAGGCCATCGCCTGGTTCACGCGCGCGCTCGACGCCGCCCCGGACCTGTACGAGGCGCGGCTGAACCTCGGGATCGCGTACCAGATGAGCGGCCGCACCCGCGACGCCGTGGCCGCGCTGCAGGACGTCCTGCGGCGGGCCCCGGCGACGGCCGCGCGGGAGCGCCAGGCGGCTGGGGAACTGCTCCGCTCGATCGGACCGGGGCGATAGGGAGGGTTCACCGCCTGGGCCCTGCAAGACGAAGGGCGGCTCCCCGAAGGGAAGCCGCCCATTCGCGACACGATTTCGGCCCCGGGACCCGGGACCCGAGCCCCGGTACTAGAACGAGAACCGGAACCCGATCTGGCCGACACGCTGCTCGGGGTTCTGGAAGTCGCCCGAGTACTCCTGCGGCTGCATGAAGTCCGGGTTCGGCGCGCCCGTGCCGAGGAGGCGCGTCGTGGTGAACGTGGACGGGTTCTTGGCGTTGAACATGTTGAAGATCTCGCCAATCGCCTCGATGCGCGCCGAGCCGCCGAGCGAGAACGACTTCGACACGCGCAGGTTGGCCTGCGTGCGCCAGGCGCCGCGGCCGCAGTTCCACGTCTTGCAGTCGCCGATTTCCTTCGGCGCCTTGCCGATGCCGTCGAACTGGTAGGCCTTGGCGGGCAGGTCGTTGCGCTCGCCGTTGCTGTTGGTGTCGAGGCCCTCGGTGATCGACACCGGGAGCGGCGAGCGGAACAGGACGATGGGCGACACGCTGATGCCGAACGGCGCCTGCCACACGGCCGAGAGCGTGCCGCTGTGGCGGGCGTCGGTGCGGCTCGTCGGCCCGAACACCTTCGGGTCGTCGTAGAGCAGCGCCGCGTCCTGCAGGTTGTTGGAGTTCAGCTCGTCACCGGCCGTGCCGACCGTGCTCTTGGCCTCGGCCAGCGTGTAGTTGGCCGTGAACTGGAGCCCGTTGGACATGCGGCGCTGCACCGAGAAGATCGCCGCCTGGTACCGGCCCTTGCCCGCGCTGATGGCTGGGCGGGTGCCCGCCGCGTTCGGCTGCAGGTCGAGGAATGCCAGACGGCGGGGCGCCGTCGGCTGGTTCACCGGGCGCGTGTTGATGCGCGGCCGGACGTTCAGGTCGCGCGCGTCGTTGCGCACCAGGTCCAGGCTGAAGACCATGCTCGTCGTGAACTGGTGCGACCAGCCGAGCGAGGCCTGACGCGTGTAGGGCATCTGCAGGCGCGGATCCAGGAACTGGCCGATGAGCGGCAGCGCGCTCGCGTTGGCCTGGTTCTGGCTCGCGATGTTCGCGATGGGCTGGCCGATCTGGTAGAAGCTGCCGTCGGGATTGCGGATGCCCGACGGGTTGTCCACGTTGAAGATCGAGCCGGACCCGATGCCCGTCGCGTCGATCGCCGCGAACAGCACGTTCGAGTTCGTGTAGCCCATGTCGTAGTAGACGCCCCAGCCGCCGCGGATGAGATCCTGGCCGTCGCCCTTCAGGTCGTAGGCGAATCCGAGGCGGGGCTGGATGTTGTTCGTGTCGTCCTTCGGGTCCTTCCCGAAGTTCTCCATGCCCTTGATCCCGGACAGGAGACCCGCGGCGCCCGCGGCCTGCACCTTCACGAAGTTGGGATTCTTCGCCTGGTTCACCTGCAGGCCCGTGATGAGGTCGTAGCGCAGGCCGATGTTCAGGGTGAGGCGGTCGGAGATGCGCCAGTCGTCCTGGATGTAGCCCGCGTACTGCTTGAGCGGGATGTTCGCCTCGGCCGCGCCGCCGTTCCTGGTGATCACCGAGATCGGCCCGTTGATGTTGTTGTCGAGGTGCGTGTAGGTGTAGTCGTTCGTGCCGGTGTTGAACGTGATGAACAGGCGCGGCTCGTTGATGAAGTTGATGCCGGCCTTCATGTCGTGGCCGAGGCCGCCCATCCCGGTGACGTGCCAGGAGAAGTCATCACGGAACTGCCACTTCTTCTGCTGGGTGGACTGGGGCGTGTTGCCGTTCTGGCCGATGCTGACGCCGTTCGGGAACGTCTGCGTGGGATCGGAGCTGTTGGCGCTGATCGCGTTGCTGAAGTCCGCGTACTGCACGATGACTTCGTTCAGCATCGAGCCGCCGAGCACCCAGTTGTGGTTCAGGTTCATCGAGTTGAACTTGTTCTCGCTCGTGCCCCAGCCGTTGACGGGCGTCTGCGGATCGGCGCCGTAGGGCTGCGAGTTCTGGTTGCGCCCGTAGCGGACGGCCAGATAGTTGGCCGGGTTCAGGCTCGCCGTGATCTTGCCCGTGATGAGGTTCTCTCGGTAGGGCGTGTCGAAGATGCCGTCCTCCCCAGGGAAGAGGCCGCGCGTGTCCACGATCTGCTTCGTGTCCTGCTGCGTGCGCTCGGCCGCGCCGAAGTAGTGGACCTTGTCCTTCACCAGCGGGCCGCCGAACGAGCCGCCGAACTGGTAGCGCCGGTAGTCCTGCTTGTCGCCACCCGCGGCGAGCTCGCTCTGGGTGACGGCGTTCATCGCCTTGTCGCGGCCGAGCGTGAACCAGCTGCCGCGCAGGTTGTTCGTGCCGCTCTTGGTGACGATGTTCATCACGCCGCCATTGCTGCGGCCGTACTCGGCCTTGTAGCGTGACGTGAGGATGTTGAACTCCTGGATGGCCTCGAGCGGGAAGAGCTGCAGCAGGCCGCCGACCGTGTCGTCGTTGTTGTCGCCGCCGTCGATCTGGTAGTTGAGGTTGCGGCCGTTGCCGCCGCCGATCTGCGGCGCGTACTGCGTGCTCTTGGTCGGGTCGCTGTGGAAGCCGAGGCCCACGCCGGGCACGGTCGCGGCGAGGTTGGCGAACTGGCGGCCGTTCAGGGGCAGGCTCTCGATCCGGCCCACGTCCACCACGCCGCCCACCGACGACGAGGTCGTCTGGATGAGGGGCGTCTCGCCCGTGACCGTGACGGTCTCCTGCACGGTCGCGACCCGCAGGGAGAACGGCAGGTCGATGGTCTGGCCCACGTTCACCACGATGCCCTTGCTCTCGACGCCGGCGAAGCCCGAGAGCTCGGCCGAGATGTCGTAGGTGCCGACGGGCAGCGAACTCAGCCGGTAGATGCCTTCGCCGTCGGTGACGTCCGTGCGGGTGAGGCCGGTCGCGATGTTGCGGGCGACCACGGTGACGCCGGGGATGGCGGCGTTCTGGGCGTCGGTGATGCGTCCGGTGACGTTGCCCGCGGTCTGCTGCGCAGCCGCGACGGTCGCACACAGCACCACGCTGGCGAGCGCCGCCAGTATGTACCTCTTCATGAATGGCTCTCCTAGGGTGTCAGTCCTCGACATGGCAAGAACTTGCGTAACGCCCGTTCGAGAGCAAGCCCCGGACCAACCGCCGGGGTGGTGACGAACTCGTCGCCAGCCGGTCAGACGCCGTGAAACCCGCGCAATGGCCAGGGGTGTCCGCTGGCGACCACCCGCGGCCATCCAAATATCCGGAGAGCCCTAGGGACTGTCGCGCAGAATTTTGGGCTGAACATCGGAAATTCCATGACGGACCGCACGCAGGCGGGCCCGCGGCCGCCGGTCGGGCCGGACGCAGGGGCGGACGTCAGCGGAGGGCGTCGACGAGGCGCTGCACCTCCGCACGCTGCGGGGCGGTCGCCGGCAGGCGCTGGAGCAGGACGACGGCTTCCCGCGCCGCCTCTTCGCGACGCCCCAGCCGGGCCAGGGCGATGGCCAGGCCGAAGCGCGCCTGGTGCAGGTCGGGGTCGGCCTGCACCGCCCGCCGAAGGAAGTCGAGCGCGGCCTCCGGGTGGCCGGCATCCGACAAGAGCGTGCCGCGATTGGCCGCCACCACGGGGTTGCCGGGCTCCACGGCGTCCGCGGCCGCCAGGGCGGCTGCCGCCTCCTCGACCTTGCCGTCGCCGGCGAGGCATCCAGCCAGGCCCAGATAGGCGTCGGCCGTCGGCATGCCGGCGGCGATGGCTGCCCGGAAGAGCGGGACCGCGTCCGCGCACCGGTCGCGGGCGACGAGCGCGTAGCCGAGCCGCACCTGCGCCTGCGGGTTGCGCGGGTCCTCCCGGAGGATCGCCCGGAGCGCGTCCTCGAGGGCGGGGCCCGCGAGCTCGCCCGACGTCACTTCCGCGATGCGCGCCGCCAGCGCGACGCGGTCCTTCGGGTCGACCGCGGGCCCGCCGCCCGCTGGCCCTGCCCCCGAGAGATACCCCAGGGCCTGCAGCCGGCGCCGCGCGTCGGGATCGAGGTCGGCGGGGCCCGGGACCGCGCCTCCCGCCGTGGGCAGCGAGGCGGCGAGCCGGGCCGCATCGGGCGCGCGGCGAGACGCGAGATTCGCGGACTCCCCCGGATCGGCCGCCAGATCGTAGAGTTCAGGCGTCGGCGCCTCGATGAACTTCAGTCCGCCGCGGCGGATGGATCGCAAGGCGCTCCACCCGAAGTCCAGTCGCGGGGCCTCGGTCTCGGCGTAGAGGGCGCGATCGGGATCGGGCGCGGACGCCCCCGGCCCGGCAAACGCGCGGCCGTCGATGTCGCCTGGCGAAGGCGGAGGCACGCCGAGAAGCCCGAGCACGGTCGGCAGGACGTCCACGAGCGACACGGCGTGGGTGTCGACCGCCCGCCCGACGCCTGGCCCACGCAGCACGAGCGGCACGCGGAGCGTCGTGTCGTACACGAAGAGGCTGTGCCCCACCTCACCGTGCTCACCGAACGCCTCCCCGTGGTCCGCGGCGGCCACGATGAGCGTCTGCGACAGGTCGGGCCCGAGGCCCGCCAGCAGCCGGCCCACCTGCCGGTCGGCTTCGGCCACGTCGTCGTCGTAGCGATCGGCCGCCGCGCGGCCGCTCCGCGGGTCGCCATACGGGGCGTGCGGCTCGAAGAGGTGGACCCAGAGGAACGTCCGGGCGTCGCCGGTGCCGTGCCGCCATGCCAGGGCCTCGTCCACCACCTGCTCGCCGGGACGCTCGTCCGCGGGACGCCCGTCGGCCCTCCGCGGCAGCCGATCGCCGTAGCTGTCGAAGCCGGCCGCGAGGCCGAACCGGTGGTCCAGCGGGAACGCCGCGACGAACGCGCCGGTCGCGAACCCGGCCGCCTTCAGGCGCGTGGCCAGCGTGGGCTGGCCGGCGGCGAGGGCGATGCCGTTGTGGCGGGCGCCGTGCGTCGGGGGATACCGGCCCGTGAGGAGGGACGCGTGGGACGGCAAGGTGACCGGGGCAGCCGCGTACGCCCGGTCGAGTCTGAGTCCCGCGGCGGCGAGGCCGTCGAGCACGGGCGTCCTGGCCCGGGCGTAGCCATACGCCCCCACCCGGTCGGCGCGTAGCGTGTCGATCGTGACGAGCAGGAGGTGGCGCGCGGGGCCCGCCGGCCCGGCGGACCCGGGCGCGGGCGTCGGCCCGCCGCACGCGGCGGACAGGCACGCCGCGAGCGCCACGCCCCACCCCGCCACTCGCGCCGGCACGAGCCCCATTATCGCGCGGGGCTCCGGTGGCGGGCGCGCCCCGCGGGCCCCGGGCGCGTCGGCTATGCTGAGGGGCGCCGCCGCCGGGGCTGGCGCAGTCGACGCACGCCGGCGGCGGGAAAGAGCGGGGCACGATGCGATACGGCAAGTGGAGCGGCGTGGTGATGGCGGCGGCGATGCTCGCGGGCGGGGCCACGGCGGCCGCGCAAACCGTGAGTGCGGGGGCGGCCGGCGGACGCACGCCCAATGTCGAGTTCGAGATGATGACGTGGCCGGAAGTGAAGGCCGCCATCGCCGCGGGCAAGACGACGGCCCTCGTCTACAACGGCGGCACCGAGCAGCGAGGCCCGCAGAACGTCAACGGCGGCCATACGCTGATGGGGCGCGAGCAGGTGCGCGACATCGCGCTGAAGCTCGGGAACGCCATCGCGGCTCCAGTCCTCCCCTTCTCGCCCAATCGGGCCAGCGCCGAGCTGCCGGGCACCATCGGTCTCACCAACGAGATCTTCCAGGCCCTCAACGAGCAGGTAGCCGAAGAGCTCATCAGGACGGGATTCAAGAACGTCGTCCTCATGGGCGATCACGGCGGCGGCCAGGAGCAGCTCAAGGCCGTGGCCGCGAAGCTGGACGCCAAGTACTCCGGGCAGGGCATCCGCGTGGTGTTCTGCGACGAGGTGTACTCGAAGGCCAACGGCGACTTCGACGCGTACCTCAAGCAGAACGGCTACCCGCTCAGCTCGCACGCCGGTATTCCCGACACCTCGGAGATGCTGTATCTCGGCGGCGAGAAGGGTTGGGTCCGCAAGGACCTGGTGAAGGACGCGCTCGGCGATCCCCTGCCGCCGCCCGGCGAGCGCCCCGACCGGACCAAGCCGCGCATCAACAACGGGATCAGCGGCGATGGCCGTCGGAGCTCCGCGGAGCTCGGCAAGAAGCTGTTCGACATGAAGACGGCGTACGCCGTCCGGCAGATCAAGCAGCTGCTGGGCCAGTCGTCGTCGATGCAGTAGGAGGCACGAGGAGGCTCGCATGACCGTCTCGCGCCGCACCATGCTGACCGCGCTTCCGGCCATGGCGAGCCTCGGTCCCCTGGGGGCGGGCACGTCCGCCCTGCAGGGGGCAGGCGATCCGCTGGGCGTGCGGGCCGACTTCCCCGTCGCTGCGACCTCCCTCTTCCTGAACTCCGCCTACATCGCGCCCACGCCCCGGCCGGTGATGGAGGTGGGCCGCGCCTTCGCCGAGGCCAAGGGCACGGCGCCGATCGTCCTGGGCGACATGCTGGCGCGCACCGAGGAGGTGCGCGCGCAGTATGCGCGGCTGATCAACGCGAGTCCCGACGAGATCGCGTTCCTGTCGGCCACGAGCGAAGGCGAGAACGTGGTCGCCAACTCGCTGGCGCCGGGACGCGGCGACAACGTCGTCCTCGACGAGCTCCACTACGAGTCCGAGTTCGTCCTCTACTCGGAGCTCGCGAAGGCCACGGGCGTCGAGCTCCGGATCGCCCGCGCCGTCGGCGGCGCAGTGACGGTGAAGGAACTGGAGCCGCTCGTGAACGCCCGCACCCGGATCGTCTCGGTGGCGTGGGTCTCGCACCAGAACGGCTACCGGCACGACATGCGGCCCATCGCGGATCTCGCCCACGCGCACGGCGCGTTCTTCTACACCGACGGCATCCAGGGCGTGGGCATGTTCCCGGTGGACGTGAAGGCGGCCGGCGTGGACGCCATGTGCATCGGCACCTACAAGTGGGTGCTCGGCACCTACGGCGTGGCGCCGTTCTACGTCCGGCGCGACGCCCTGCCGCGCCTGCGCGTGGACCGCTACGGGTGGCGCAACGCCGAGCGCGAGATCGGCCCCACCGAGTTCGCCATCTACCAGACGGCGAAGAAGTTCGACTACGCGACGCCCGCCTTCGGCCCCATCTACCAGCTCGGGGCGGGGCTGTCGTACCTCGAGCGCGTGGGCGTCGGGAGGATCGAGGCGCACACGGTCGGCCTCGCCCACCGGTTGCAGAGAGGTCTCCGGACGCTGGGCTTCGACGTGGTCACGCCTGAGGGCAACCGCTCGTCCATCGTGGCCTTCAAGGTCGCGCGGCCCGAGGCGGACATCACCCGGCACCTGGCCGACACGAAGACGTCGGTCAGCGTGCGGGAGAACGGCCGGCAGATCCGCGTGTCCCCGGCCCTCTTCAACACGGACGGCGACATCGATCGGTTCCTCACGGTGGCGGAAGGCTTGAAGTAGCCGGGCAGGAGGCTTCGGCATGGGGCAGTCGTCCCGCGTTCGTCGTTCCGTCGTGCCGGCCGCGCTGATGGCGCTGGTCCTGACCGTTACGGCGGCCGGGCAGGGCCAGACAACCACGCCCGCCGCCCCGCCGCCGGGGTGGACGGTGCCCCGCACCCCGGACGGCACGCCGGATCTCCAGGGCAACTGGACCAACGAGACGCAGACGCCGCTCGAGCGCCAGGGCCAGCACGGCCTGACGCTGACCGAGGAAGAAGCCGCCGCCATCGAGCGGCGGGCCGAGTTCGTCGAGGCCTTCCGCGATCAGCCGAGCGACCCCAACCGCGACGCGCCCGAGAAGGGCGGGGACGCGGGCGGGTTCACGACACCCGGGCAACAGTCGTTCGTCGAGCGCATCTCCGAAGCGGCCGGCGGCGCCGTGGGCGGCTACAACGGCTTCTGGCTGGACCCGGGACTCAAGGTGATCCGCATCGACGGCGTCCCACGCGCGTCGATCATCGTGGATCCGCCGAACGGGCGCATCCCGCCGCTCACTGACGTGGGGAAGGCGCGTCAGGCCGAATTGGCCGCGCGGTCCCGGCAGTTCGGCGAATTCGACCATCCGGAGGTCCGGCCGCTGGCCGACCAGTGCGTGCTGTCGTTCGGGTCGAACGCCGGTCCGCCGATGCTGCCGAACTACTTCTACAACAACAACTACACCATCGTGCAGACGCCCGACCACGTCGTCATCCTGGCCGAGATGGTGCACGACGTCCGGATCGTCCGCCTGAACGCCACGGCCCACCTCCCTGCCGGGCTCCAGCCCTGGTTCGGCGACTCCATCGGCCATTGGGAGGGCGACACCCTGGTCGTGGAGACCACGAACATCAACCCCGCGCAGGTGGCGCAGACGAGCATCCTGTGGCCGTACCGCGGGGCCTCGGAGCAGCTGAAGGTCACCGAGTGGTTCACGCGGACGGGCCCCGACACCATCACCTACCGCTTCACGATGGACGATCCGTCCGTGTTCACCGCGCCCTGGTCGGGCGAACTGCCCTTCACGAGGATCGACGAAGCGGTCTACGAGTACGCGTGCCACGAGGGCAACTACGCGATGACGAACATCCTCTCCGGCGAGCGCGCCCGCGAGCGGGAGGCCGCCGGCCGGCCGAAGCCCGAGCCGTAGGCGGGCCCTACCAGTCCCGGGCGTCGCCGGGCGGCTTCGACGACAGCGGCAGGCCGGGGCGCCGCAGCGCGACCTCGAAGCACACGCCGAGGAGAGCGGCCACGATGAGGGCGCTGGCCGCGGCCAGGAGCACCACGCGCAGCGTCCACCCGACGGTCGGCCACGTCGCAAAGGCCGCCAGGGAGCTCCCGAGGACGATACCGATACTGCTGAAAGCCACGGATTCGAGTCGCATGTGGTGCCGGCTCCATGCGCCCGTACCGGGTCGACCGCTCGCGCACGGCTGGCGCGGACGGACGGCGCTGGGGGGCGCGTCGGCCGGGAAGGATAGCCGGAACACCGCCGTCCGGCGCGGGATCGGGCGACGATTCCGTGCAAACCGTGCGGCACCGCGAAAAGGCCGCCCGGGCGCGCCGCGAATGGCCCCGGCCGCGGGTGGTCGTGCACAATCCGGAGAAGCCCGCCGACACGACGGGCTGCCACTGAGACGATGACCGTCGAGCCCCTCCGCCTCGCCACTCCGGACGATCTCGAGCCCCTGGCCGATCTCTGGCACGAGGGCTGGCGCGACGCGCACGCAGCGATTCTGCCCGCCGATCTCACGGCGCTCCGGACGCGCGACAGCTTCGTGCCGAGGCTGAGGGCCGCGCTGGCCGATCTCTGGGTCGCCGGGCCGCCCGGCGCCCCGCTCGGGTTCTGCATGCTCCGCGGTGACGAGCTCTCGCAGCTGTTCGTGGCCCGCCACGTGCGCGGCGCCGGCCTGGCGGCCCGGCTCCTGGCCGCCGCGGAGGACGACCTCCGCCGCCGCGGGGTCCTCCGGCCGTGGCTCGCGTGCGCGATCGGCAACGACAGGGCGGCGCGCTTCTACGAGAAGCACGCGTGGCGGCGCACCGGCGTGGTCGTGGTGACCCTGTCCACCACGGCCGGTCCCTATGCGCTGGAGGTCTGGCGGTACGAGAAGGATCTGGCGGACCACGCGGCCGGGGCCGAGCGGCCTGCGCTATAGAATCGACCCCGGTGAACCGGCCGTGGCCGCGGATGTGTTCGACGCGTTTCTGAGCTACCACAGCGGCGATGCCGACTGGGTCGTGAGGCTGCAGCGCGCGCTGGAAGCGCGGGGCGTCACGGTGTGGCTGGATCGCGACCAGATCCGGCCCGGCGATCGCTTCGTCACGGTGCTCGAGGAGGCGCTGACGCGCGTCCGATGCGTCGTGGTCGTCCTCTCGCCGGGCTCGCTCCGTTCGAACTGGGTCCGGGACGAGTACCACCGCGCGCTCGCCCTGTCGAACGCCAACCCGGCGGCCCTGCGGCTCATCGCCGTGCTCATCGGCGACGTCGAACCACCGGGCTTCCTGGCCAACCGCGACTGGGTCGACTTCCGCGATCCGGGCCGGTTTGCCGAGCGGCTCGACGAGCTCGTCTTCGGCATCACGGGGCGCCGCGAAGGCGCCGCCGGCGGTGGTGCGGCGGCGGACTCCTATCGCAGTGATCCGGAGCCCCCCGCTGGCGATGCGCGCGTGGACGAAGTCGTGTGCCTCGTGCGCGCGATCGAGCGCACGCGCGGCGAGTCGCAGGCCTTGCGATGGTACTTGCGGCTGGCGCCCCTCCCGGGCCTGGGCATCGCCGGGATCTACGTCGCGATGGCGCCGGTCTCCGGCCCGTTCACGGCCGGCGTGCTGGTGGCCGCGCCGCTCGTCACGGGCCTGGTGGGCTGGAGCGCCACGGCCACCGGTATCGCGCGCTGCCGGCGCAAGCTGGAGCAGTACGAGCTGCTGCACGACGGGCTGGAAGCGTGTCGCGCCCGCACCATCCCCGGGTGCAGCCGCCTCCGGGAGAACTTCTGGGACATGATGCAGCGCCAGACTCGCGACGCCGGCGGTCCCGGTCCGGCCTGAGGAGCGCACGGACGACCATGCCCGACCCACTGACTCCCGATCAACGCCTGGCGCTCATCGAACGGATCGAGGCGCAGGACGCCGCCCGCCGGCGCCGCGCGATCGGCACGACGTGGCTGTCAGTGGCTGCGGCGGCCGTCGTTCTGGCATTGGTCGTGTTCGGCGCCCGGCGCGAGCTGACCCGGACCCAGCGGGACCTGCGGGACGCCCGCGCACAGCGCGACCGGATCGAAGCGGACATCGGCACGCTCCGCACGGCCCAGGCCGAGGCCCAGGCGAAGCTCGAAGCCACCGAGGCGAAGCTGTCCGCCTCGCTCGGCGCTCTGGGCCGCGTCAGTGACGATCAGAGGAAAGCCGCGGTCGAGCAGCAGCTCGCCGCCGAGCCCGACACGGCACGGCTGCTCCCCCGCGTGTATCTCCAGATCGTCGATCAGGACGATCGCGCCTTCGCGGTCCAGATGGGGCGCCGCCTGGAACGCGCGGGCATGATCGCGCTCGGCGTGGAGTACGTCCCGAAGGCCGCCGCGTTGAAGACATCCGACGTGCGCTACTACAAGAAGGCGGACGAGCCCGGCGCCGTCCGGATCGTGGACGTCCTGAAGCGGGCTGGTGTCGAAGCCCGCCTGCAGTACCTGAACATGGAGAACAGCACACGCGTGCGGCAGAACCATTTCGAGGTCTGGTTCGCTGCCGGCACCCGCCGGACGCCGACTCCCTGATCGGCGGCGCGCCGGCGCGTGCGCGGGGCCACGGTCGGCGCCGCGGCCCCGCGGTGCGCGTGC
The DNA here is from genome assembly GCA_041394705.1 of Vicinamibacterales bacterium. Taxonomy (GTDB): domain Bacteria; phylum Acidobacteriota; class Vicinamibacteria; order Vicinamibacterales; family UBA2999; genus CADEFD01. Next base: position 721,209 of record JAWKHS010000003.1, on the reverse strand, counting down.
TATCGTCGCCGCATGCTCCGGCAGATCGCCCCGCAGTTCTTCTCCGAGAACCTGACGGCCACCCTCGCCTACTACCGGGACGCGCTCGGGTTCGAGTGCCTCGGCACGTGGCTGGATCCGCCCGTCTACGCCATCGTCGCCCGCGACGGCGCCCCGATCCACTTCCGGTGCGCCCCGCCGCCGGCGGCGCAGCCCGACAAGTACGACGACGAACTCCTCGACGCCTACCTGCGCGTGGAGGACGCCGACGCGCTGTACGCGGAGTTCACGGCGCGCGGCGTCGAGTTCACACGAGCGCTCGGCGACATGCCCTGGGGCGCGCGCGAGTTCGTCGTGAAGGACTGCGACGGCCGGCTCCTGGCCTTCGGCGCGAGTCCCGCGTAGGCACCAGGGCGCGTGGCCGGGGCGCGCGGCCGACGCCCATCCCGGCCTTCCCACGGTTCGTCACAAATCGGACGACGGCCAGAACGGCCGTGTCTAGAATCGACGCTCCCTGGGAGGCACCGCCACATGAAGATGCTCTCGCTCTCGACCGCGTTCGCAATCGCCCTGGCCTCGTCGGCCGCCGCGCAGCAGGCGCCGCCGACCTACGAACAGGTCGTCGTCCGCACCTGGAAGGGCCTGCACGACAAGATCCTCGCGATGGCCAAGGACACCGTCTATCCGGACGCGAAGCTGGGGTGGAAGCCGCATCCCGATTCGCGCAGTGTCCTCGAGGAGCTCCGCCACGTCACGCTCGGCCTCCGCATGACGTCGGCCCAGGCGCGCGGCGAGACGTTCGACTTCGAGGCCGAGGAGAAGAAGGACACGAGCAAGCCGGCGACGCGCGCCTCGGTCGTGTCCGAGATGGAAGCCGCCATCGCCGAGAGCTACCCGCTGGTGGAGAAGAGCCCTGCCCCGCGGCTGGTCGGCTGGCTCGACCACCAGGGCGAGCACTACGGAAAACTGGTGACGGCCTACCGCGTGAATGGCATCGTCCCGCCGATCAGCCGCAAGTAGGCGGCCGGCCGGGCCGTTTGGCTCACCCGGTGATGCCTCGCACCACCTGGGCGACCGCGATGCCGGCGTAGTTGCCGAACGCGTTCCCCAGCATGCCGGCCGCGACGGCCGGCAGGATGAGGTCCATGCGGCGCCGGGCGCCGGCCAGCGCCATGGCGGACGTGGCGCCGCCGACGTTCGCCTGTGAGGCAATCGACAGGAGATCGGCATCTCGCGTGAAGAGGAGCCCGACGCCGAAGATGAGGACGCCATGGATGGCGACGGTGCCGGCGGCGAAGTAGAAGATCGCGGGGCCCACTTCCACGATCCGCGCCACGACCGACTTGGCGCCGTTGCTGGCCAGGAACAGGAGCAGCAGGTAGTGGCCGAAGACGATCGCGCCGTTCAGGCGCGTCACCTGCGGCACGTGGGCCAGCGCGAGGGCGATCGTGGTGAGCCACAGGACCCGCGGGACGGCGGGGACCCAGGCGGCCAGCAGATCCGACGCCGCGATGGCGCCCAGCGTGACGGCGCCGAGACCCGCGAAGTCGGCCATGGTCATGGGCACGCCGCTGCTGCCGAGGAGCGTGTCGAGGCGGAAACCGCCCGCCGAGGTCGGCGCACCGGTGTGCGCGGCCTCGCGCGCGGGCTTGCGGGCCCCGAAGAACTCGGGCACCGTGAGGCAGGCCAGCAGCCAGAACGCCGTGACGATCACGTCGGCGGCGACGCCCGCTGAGAAGAGATCGCTCCGGGTGCCCAGTTCCTGGCCGACGGCGGCGAAGTTCATGCCGCCGCCGATGTAGGTGGCCGAAAACTGGCCCGACAGGCGCCACGCGTCCGGGCCGATGGAGGAGTGGAGCACGACGGCCATCACCGCGGCCCCCAGCATCGAGGCCGCCGCGCCGAGCGTGAACGCCAGCAGCATCGGGAGGCCGGCCTCGCGGATCGACCGCAGGTTCACGCCCAGCAGCACCAGCACGACGCCCGACAGCACGCCCGGGCCCATCAGGAAGTCGTAGACCGGCGACTCCCCCGGCAGGACGCCCGTGTTCGACAGAATCAGGCCGAACAGGATGGCCGTGGCCGCGGACCCCAGCTTCGTGAACACCCGCACGCGCCCGGTCAGCCACACCGACGCGAGCACGACGGCCGTCAGCGCGAAGGCGACGTGGAGGATCGGCATGGAGGGTGTGCACTCTACCAGACGTGCGCGACGGCACGGGCACCCGCGCGCGCCCCGCCGCGGCTGAGCTGCACAGGTCCGTCAGAGATAGCGCGTCCAGGGGTGCGCGCCGCTGGCCTTGAGACGGCCGTATGCCCGGCACGGCCAGAAGAGCGCCGCCACGATGCCCATCCACACGAGATAGACGGCCGGCAGCGGAATGCCGAACCAGGGCGGGATCCGCTCGGGATGGGTGACGGCCTGGATGCGCGTGAGCTCGCCGCCCTGCAGGAACGCGATCGCCACCGCCGCGGCGTGCACGACGAAGATATGGGCGCAGTAGAAGAAGAGCGGCACGCGCCCGTAGGTGGCGAGCCAGCCGGCCCACCAGCCGCGGGCCCGTTCGGCGAGCGCCAGGGCGACGAGTGCCGGCCCGAGCGTCATCAGCAGGAACTGCAGCGACGGCGGGTACTTCAGGACGTTGAGGAACGACGCGGCCGTGAGCGCCGCAGTGGCCTGCGGTCGCCACGGCGCCGGGTTGCCATAGCCGTTCAGCGCACGGAGCACGACGAACAGCGCCACCGCGGCGGTGCCGAGCCCGACGAGCCACCGCCGGCGGCGCTCGGGGGCCCACCGGTAGACGTCCGCCAGCGCCACGCCCACGCCCACGACGGCCACCCAGGGCACCAGCGGATACCCGACGAAGATGCCGCCCGGCCACAGGAACCCCGGCGCGTGCAGCACGGTCCACAGCCACGCGAGCGGACCCAGGTCCGGCGGGCGGACCGCGTCGGTCAGGTTGTGGCCCGCGATGACGGCGAGCGACAGGGCCAGCAGCCACGCGCGCGGGAGCGCGACGGCACCCGCCATGGCGATCATCGAAAGCCCGATCGCCCACAGCACCAGTGCGTAGACGGGCAGCGGCTCGATCGCGAAGCTCCACCCCAGGGGCGTGATGACCAGATCGAGGACGATGAGCCACAGGCCGCGCGTGACGAGGTACCGCCGCAGGTCCCGCGCCGGCAGGCCCCGGTCCGCCATGAGGCCGATGCCGACGCCGGCCAGGAGCACGAACGTCGGCGCGCAGACGTGCGTGACCCAGCGCGTGAAGAAGAGCACCGCCGAGGCGCGCGCGAGATTCTCCGGCGGAAAGCCCAGGTTCGTCGTGAAGTCGCGCGTGTGGTCCAGCGCCATCAGGACGATGACGGCGCCGCGGACGATGTCGATCGCGGCCAGCCTGGACCGCACGGCGCCGGTGGACACGGCGTGGATCGTAGCGCAGGGTCAGTTCGCCGCCGTCCGTGGCGGAAGCGCACGTCGGGCCGACGCCATGCCAGGCCAGGCCACCCAGGGCGGGCTGCCGGGTGGCGCCGGGCGGGCGCCCGCTGGTGAACGCCCCGCACGCGGGACGGGTACCGGAATCGCTCCTGCCCCCACGCGGGGCGTGAGCCAGTGGGCTGCCCGGCGACAGGACCCGGCGGGTGCCCGCGCGTGGTGGCCGGGATCACCCGCGCCAGAAAGCCTCGTCTATCGCTGGCTGGACATCCCCGCTGGCACGAACTTCTGGATGCGCTGCCCGTAGGTGTCGGCCGCGTACACCGCGCCCTTCGAGTCCACGACCACGCCGTGCACCCAGTCGAACTGGTTCGGCCCCAGGCCCTGGGAGCCCCAGGTGGCCAGGAGCGTGCCGTCCTTCAGCGAGAACTTGTGGACGCGCTCCAGCATGTGGTCGGCCATGTAGCCGACGCCCTCGGTCCCCTTGCGCGAGATGTGCACGTCCCAGGGGTTCCACGCGTTCTTGATCTCGCGCTGGTAGTTCAGATCCTTGTCGAACACCTGCAGGCGGTGGTTCTCGCGGTCGATGATGTAGAGATTCTCCTGCGCATCCACCGCGAGCTTGTGCGGCAGCACCCACTCGCCGGGCCCGGTGCCCTTGTCGTCGGGGCCGCCCTTGCCCTTCCCCACCTGCTTCAGGAACTTGCCGTGCTTGTCGTAGAGGATGACGCGGTTGTTGCCGTAGCCGTCGGTCACGACGATGTTGCCGCTCTTGAGGATGGCGATGCCCGACGGCAGGTTCAGGTGCGTGGCGTCGGTGCCCTTCTCCATCGTGGTCCCGATCTGCATCAGGAACGTGTCGAGGTTGGGAGACAGCTTGACGATGCGGTGGGCGTCGCGCTCGATGACGTAGACGTTGCCGTCCCAGTCCACGCCGCCCGAGTGCTCCCAGTCCGGGTTGATCTTCTTCCCGTTGTACTCGCCGTCGGCGCCGGCCATCAGGAGCTTGCCGTCGGTGTTGAACACCATGACGGGCTTCGGCCCGCGGTTGAACACGAAGATCCGGTCGCGCTGGTCGATGGCCAGGCCGGAGATGCCGGGCTGGTTGGTGGGCAGTCCGCCGCCTCCGCCCATCTGGCCGCGGGCCCGGCGCGCGGCCGCCTGCGCCTCGCGCTCTGCGGGCGGCGGCGGCGCTTCCTTCAGCCCGAACCACATCCCCGCGGGGAGCGTCGGCCAGTTGGGCACGAGCCGGTACTGCTCGCCCTGCGCCGAGGTCCGTGCCCCCGACGCGCTCACCAGCGCCAGGGCCACCAGGGCCGCCATCCCGAGGGTCGTTCGTCGCATCGCTGCCTCCCGGCCGCGGCCCCTGGGGCCCGGCTACCGCCAAGACGTGGGCTTGAGTTGTATACCGGCGGGGACGCGCCGTCAACGACTCGCGGCGCGTCCGCGGCGGTGCGATAGACTCGCCGCCGATGCCCGCGTCGCCGCCCGACATCGACATCCCGCGCCGCTTCAACTTCGCCTCGGCCGTCATCGAGCGCCGGCGCGCCGCCGGCGACGGCGCCCGGCTGGCCTACCGCTGCCCGGAGCGCACCTGGACCTTCGACGAGCTGGCCGGGCTCGCCGCGGGCGTGTCGCGGGCGCTCATCGCGCTCGGCGTCAGGCGCGAGAACCGGGTCCTTATCGCGCTGCCGGACTCGGCCGAGTTCGTGGCCGCATTCCTTGGCGCACAGCTCGCGGGCGCGGTCGCGGTCCCGTGCAACACCTTCCTCGGACCGCAGGAGTACGCGTACTTCCTGGCCGAGAGCCGCGCCACGCTGATGGTGACGCATACGGCCATCGCCCAGGCGCTGGCGCCGGCCATCGCCGCTGCGCGCGACCTCTCGGCGGTGCTGGTGGTGGACGCCGACGCCGACACCGGCCTGACGCGGGCCTGGACACAGTGGGTCGACCCGTCCGCCCTCGCGCCGCCCCCTGATACCCACCGCGACGCCCCGGCGTTCTGGCTGTGGACGTCCGGCAGCACCGGCCAGCCGAAGGCGGCCGTCCACGCCCACCAGGACTGGCCCTGGTGCTGCGAGGGCTTCGGCGTCGGCGTGCTGCAGATCGCGCCCGACGACCACGTCTTCTCCGCCGCCAAGCTCTTCCACGCCTACGGCCTCGGCAACGGCCTGGCCTTCCCGTGGTGGACGGGCGCGTCGGCCTCGCTCCTGCCCGACCGCCCGCTGCCCGCGAGCGTGGCCGGCGTGCTGACCCGCGACCGCCCCACGGTGTTCATGGGCGTCCCGACCCTGTACGCGGCGCTCGTCAGGACGCTGGCGGAGGACCCCGGGCCGGCGCGATCGCTCCGTCTCGCCGTGTCCGCCGGCGAGTCACTGCCGCCGGAGGTGTACCGGCGCTGGCGCGACGTCACGGGCGTGGAACTGCTCGATGCGCCCGGGTCCACGGAGGTCCTGCACTGCTATCTCTCGCCGCGTCCCGGCGACGTCGTGCCAGGCAGCGTCGGCCGGCCCGTGCCCGGCTACGCGATGCGGATCGTGGACGAGCACGGCCACGACGTGGCACCGGGCGTCATCGGCGAGCTGCTGGTCCAGGGCCGGAGCACGGCCACCGCCTACTGGCAGCGCCGCGACGAGACGACGGCCAAGATGCGCGGCCGCTGGTTCGCCTCGGGCGACCAGTACCGGATGGATGACGAGGGCCGCTACTGGCACATCGGCCGCACCGACGACATGTTCAAGGTGTCGGGCGAGTGGGTGGCCGCCACCGAGGTCGAGGCGGCCCTGGCCACCCACGCGGCGGTGGTGGAGTGCGCGGTGGTGCCGGAGCCCGACGAGTCCGGGGTGCTGAAGCCGCGCGCCGTGGTCGTGCTGGCGGCGGGCACCGTCGTGGACGCCGCCCTGGCCGACGTCCTCAAGTCGCACGTGCGCGGCCTCCTCGCGGGCTACAAGGTGCCACGCACGATCGACATCGCCGACGAACTGCCCAAGACCGCCACCGGCAAGATCCAGCGCTTCAAGCTGCGCCGCTGACGTCCGCGACACGCGCGACGGTGTCCGGATGGTCCCTCCGTCCGGCGGAGATGATCGTACAGCGTCAGTTGACGAAGCCGGAGGAAGGGATCATCCGGGCGCCGTCGCGCGGCTGCCGTCAGCGCGCGGCGGCATGCTCCACCGCCTCCATCACGCGCAGGATGTTGCCACCCAGGATCTTCGTCACGTCCTCGGCCGAGTAGCCCTTGGCCATCAGCGCCTCGGTGATCCTCGGCAGCTTCGACGCGTCCTCCATCCCGAAGGGCATCGTCGCGCCGTCGAAATCCGACCCCAGGCCCACGTGGTCCACGCCCGCCACCTTCACCGCGTGGTCGATGTGGTCCACGATGGCCTCCCAGGACACCCGGGGCAGCGTGCCCTTCTCCATCGCCTCGCGCGTGATGCGGGCGGTCTCAAGCGTGGAGCACGCCTCGTCGCCTCCGCACGTCGCCGACATACGGTCCAGCGCCGCCACCACGCCGCCGCCCTTCTCCGACGCCAGCCGGTTCTCCTCCGAGAGGAAGCTCACCTCGAAGTTGATCATGATGACGCCGCCGTTGCCGGCCAGCGCCTTCATCATGTCGTCGGTCATGTTGCGCGGATGGTCGGCGATGGCGCGCGCCGAGGAGTGCGAGGCGATGACGGGCGCCGTGGAGAGCACGATCACGTCCCGGAAGGTGGAGTCCGCCACGTGCGAGACGTCCACCATCATGCCGAGCCGGTTCATCTCGCGCACCACCTCCTTGCCGAAGTCGGTCAGGCCGTGGTGCAGGGGCGTGTCGGTGGACGAGTCGGCCCAGTGGTTGTTCTGGAAGTGCGTGAGCGTCATGTAGCGGACGCCCAGCCGGTAGAAGTCGCGGAGGATGCCGAGGTCGTCGTCGATCATGTGGCCGCCCTCGACCCCCATGAGCGCCGCGATCTTGCCCTGCGCCACCATCGCGCGCACCTCGGCGGCGGTCGTGGCGAGCGCCATGACGTCGGCGTGGGTGCGGACCGCCTCCCGCACCGCGTCGATTTGCTGCATGGCGCGCGTCACGGCGATGGGGCCCGTCACGCTGCTCGGCACCCAGATGGAGAAGAAGAGGGCGTCGAGCCCGCCCTCCCGCATCCGCGGGATGTCGATGTTGCCGTCGGCGTGCCGGTCGCCGATGTCGAAGGTCTTGTCGAACACGAGCCGCTGCGTGGTGTCGTCGTGGGTGTCGACGACGATCGCGGCGGCGTGCACGGCGCCTGGCGCGGCGGGCGCGGCAGGTGTGGCGGCGGGCGGCGAGGAGTCGGGAGGCGCGGGAGAGGCACAGGCCACCGCGAGGGCGGCGGCCACGACGGCGGCGAACGCGCGCAGGGCCATGCGCGCGATTCTAGCCCGCCCGGCGGATCAGCGGTGGGCCGGCGCGCCGGCTAGCAGGACACGCACTTGTGGTGGTTGGTGGCGCCCAGGGATTCCAGGTACTTGATGGTCTCGGGGAACGGCTGGACGCGCTGCACGGGCCCGTTGGCCAGGTCCACCGTGCTCTGCCCGGCGCGGTTGAGCCGGGTGACGTCGGCGCCCTTCGACACCAGGTAGTGGATCATCTCGAGATCGCCGCGCGACGCCGCGTGGTGCACCACGGTGTTGCCCTCGTAGTCCAGGGCGTTGACGTCCGCGCCGAGCTCCTCCACCAGGTACTTGACGGCGGGCAGCATGCCGCCGTCCACGTGCGTATGGGAGTTGCCGGCGAAGCCCTTGCCGTAGCCCACGCCCGCCACCGCGTGCAGCGCGGGCACGCCGGGTCCGCCGACCGGAATCGACGGCATCGCCGAGACGTCACGGAGCTCCCCGACGCCGTCGAGTCCGCGCGTCCGCTCGGCGGGCCGCACCGTGGGGATGTTCGGATCGGCCCCGGCCGCCACGAGCATCTTCATCGCGGTGACGTCGCTCGCGTAGGCCGCGCGCCAGAAGGGCGTCGCGCCCACTTCGTCCACGCCGGACTGATCGAAGTTGTAGCCCGAGTACCACACCTTCCGGGTCAGTCGCTGGTTCGGGTCGGCGCCCTTGTCGAGCAGCATCCGCATCAGTTCCAGGTAGGTGGTCTGCTGCTGCAGGTAGGCGCGGGGCTGCGGGTAGGCGGCGACGGGCGCCCACTGGACGTTCAGGACCGCGTAGAGCGGACCGGCCCCCGCCTCGCTCGTCAGGTTCGGGTCGGCGCCGTGCTCGAGGAAATACTTCGCCAGGTCGTAGTGGCCGTTGAGGGTCGCGATGAGCAGCGGCGTGGTGTGGTCCCCTGGGCTCTGGAGGTTCACGTTCGCGCCGTGCTCCACCAGCGCCCGGGCCGCCGCGACGCCGCCCTGGCGGGAAGCGAAGTGCAGGGCCGAGAGGCCGCCTTGCGCGCCGATGAGCTCGTTGTAACGGAACGGCCGCGACACACCGGCAATCCCGCCTCCGGCCCCGCCGCGTCTGCCGCCCCCGCCGCCGGCCTGGCCGCCCACCGGCGCCTGCGCCGGCTGCCCCTGGGCAGCGCCGCCCTGCTGGCCCTGCTGCGGCTCGGGCGGGCGGCCATCGCCTTCGCCCTCCGCGGTGAGGGCCGCGAGATTCACGACCGTGGACGTCGCGTCGGCCTTGGCGCCACGCGCCAGGAGCTGGCCGACCACGCCCGCACGGTCGTACGCCGCCGCGAACATCAGGGCCGTCTGGCCGTTTGCCTTCTCCGCGGCGTTCACCTCGGCTCCGGCCTCGAGGAGCGCCGCGACGCTGGGCTCGTGCCCAACCTCGGCCGCCAGCATCAACGGCGTGGCGCCCGTGCTCGTGGCCGCGTTCACGTCGGCGCCGCGCGAGAGGAGCGCGCGGACCACGGCGTCCGACGTCCCCTGGCAGGCCACGTGCAGCGCGGTGTAGCGCCCGAGGCGGCTCGTGGCGCCGACGTTCGCCCCGGCGTACAGGAGCGCCTCGGTCGTCGCCGCGTCGCCGTGGCGGGCCGCCCAGTGGAGGGCCGTCATGCCGTCGCCCTGCGCCGCGTTCACGTCGGCGCCCTGGCGCAGCAGCGCGCGCACGCCCTCGGCGTCGCGGCGCATGGCCGCATCGGCCACCGGACTCCGGCCCTGCGGCGCCGCGACGGCGGACCGCACCGCCTGTTCGGGGGACGCGGCGTGGAGCCACAGGCCACACGACGCCACCGCGGCGGCGGCGGCGGCCATGGAGCGGATCCGAGCCCTCATGATGCGCGCTCCTCTAGACGACCGTCGTCTCGACGGCCGTGTTCAGGTCGAAGGTGCCAGTGCTGTCGCCGAAGCTGGCCAGGTCGATGTCCAGCGCGTGCAAGGCCGCCAGCATCGCGTTCGCCATCGGCGTGCCGTCGGCGGCGCGCAGGTGCAGGTTGCCCTTCAGCCGCCCCCCGGCGTGCCCGGCGAAGAAGAGCGGGCACCGCTTGTGGTTGTGCATGTTCGAGTTGCCCATCGCCGAGCCGTAGACGACGAGGCTGTTGTCCAGCAGGGTGCCGTCGCCGTCAGGCGTCTTCTTGAGCTTCTCGAGCAGGTAGGGCACCAGGCTTACGTGGTAGACGTTGATGCGCTGGAAGTCCTTGATGCGGTCCTCGCGCTCTTGGTGGTGCGAGGCGGTGTGGAACGCCGTCGGCGAGCTGTTGGGTCCGAAGACGCGGTTGGACACGTCGCGGCTCAGCTTGAAGGCGAAGTTCCGGGTGATGTCCGAGGCGAAGGCCACGACCTGCAGGTCGAACATCAGCTTCACGTGCTCCTCCCAGGAGTCGGGCACGCCGATGGGCGCCCCCGGGAGCTCGCGTGCGTCCCCGCTGGAATTCTGGGCCTCGACCTTCTGGATGCGCCGCTCGATCTCGCGCACGTCGTCGAGGTAGTCGGTGAGGCGGGCGCGGTCGGCCGCGCCGAGGCCGCCCTTCAGGTCGTTGACCGACTCGGCGACGAAGTCCAGGATGCTGCGATCCGCCTGCCGCCGCGCCTTGCGCGCCTCGGGCGTGGTCCCGACGCCGAAAAGCTGATCGAACACCGAGCGCGGATCGCGGATCATCGGCAGCGGGTCGGTCGGCGACGCCCAGCTGATCGTGTCCGTGTAGACGCACGAGTAGTTGTAGGAGCAGCCGCCCGCCTGGTCCACGTTCTCGATGCAGAGCTGCATCGACGGAATCGGCGTGGCCTGGCCGTAGTGCTGGGCCACGATCTGATCGAAGGACGTGCCGGCGAAGACGTCGGATCCCTGCGTCTGCTTCGGCTTGGCCTGCGTGAGGAACACCGCGGCCGAGCGGAAGTGGTCGGCGCCGATCTCGGGGGCCGAGAACGCCTCGGCGTTGCGGCAGTCGGTGTTGGACACGATGGTGAGGTAGTCGCGGTAGGGCTCGAGCGACGCCAGGGCCGAGGGCGAGAGGTCGAACGCGCTGCCCGTCGCGGCCGGCGCCCACAGGTTCATCTTGGCGCCGTAGGTCGTGCTGCCGGCCGCGCCGTGCACCATCTCCAGCGCGATGAGCCGCAGCTTCCGGTCGGCGGCTTTGGCCCAGGCCGTGGACGCCGGGAGCATCGCGTCCAGGAAGGGCAGGGCGATGGTGGCCCCCAGCCCCTTCAGGGCCGTGCGTCGCGAGAGGTGCTGCTTCGTCAGAAACGTCGCCATCGTGTTGGTGCTCCGTTGGTCCCTGGTCCCCGGGTCAGCGTCAGGGGCTGGCCGCCAGCCCCCAGCCGCTACTGCCGTCGTGCGTCGGGCGGCGCCACGTCCGTCGTCGGGGCCGCCTCCCGCACGACGCTCTTCTGGAACGGATCGCTCGCGACGATGCCCCTCACGAACGCCGACATCCTGTAGTCCTGCCGCGCGGCGGCCCGGATGACTGCCCTGACCGCCGGCATGTCACTGGGCGCCACGCGGCGGCCGAGCGCGTAGGTCATCAGGTGCTCCGTGAAGCTCAGGAGGAACGCGTCCTTGTGCTTCAGGATCGCGGTCCGCAGCCCCTCGGCCCCGTCCATCTTCGTGCCGTCGTACAGGTCGCCGACCGCGTCCACCGGCACGCCGCTGTCCTTGATCCGGTAGCGGCCGGTGGCGTCGAAGTGCTCGAGCGCCAGGCCGAGCGGATCGATCACCTTGTGGCACGAGATGCACGGCGGGTTCTTCCGGTGCTGCTCCATGCGTTCCCGCACCGAGAGCTGCTTGCCGTCGGCCGTCCCCTTGGTCTCCTCGAGTGCCGGCACGTTCGGCGGCGGGGCCGGCGGCGGCGATCCGAGCAGCACCTCCATGATCCACTTGCCGCGCTGCACGGGCGAGGTGCGCGTGGCAATCGACGTCAGGGTGAGGACGCTTCCCTGGCCCAGGATGCCGCGGCGCTCCGCCGGCAGGGACACTCGCCGGAAGTCCGTGCCCACGACGCCGGGGATGCCGTAGTGCCGGGCCACCTTCTCGTTCGCGTAGGTGTAGTCGGCGGTCAGCAGATCCAGGACGCTCCGGTCCTCGCGCACCACGCTCGCGACGAACAGCTCGGTTTCGGTCTGCAGGGCCTGGCTGAGCGACCGGTCGAAGTACGGATAGAGGATGGGGTCCGGCGAGACGTCGTCCAGATCCTGCAGGCGGAGCCACTGCGACGCGAAGCGCGTGGCCAGCGCCTCGGACCGGCCGTCCGCGAGCATCCGCGTGACCTGCCGGTCCAGCGCGCCCGGCCCGGCCAGCGTGCCCTGGGTGGCCGCGGCGCGGAGCGCGTCGTCGGGCGCGGCGCCCCAGACGAAGTAGGAGAGGCGCGAGGCCAGCTCGTCGTCCGCGAGCCGGTACGGCTGCCCCGGGCGGGCGTCGGCCGGCGTGTCCTCGAGCCGGAACAGGAACTGCGGGCTCGCGAGGATCGCCTCGATCGCCTTGGTGACGCCCTGCTCGAAGCTGCGGGCCTTGCGCCCGTCCTCGTAGAAGCGCAGCAGCCGGCCCACTTCCTTCTCCGTCGCCGGGCGGCGGAAGGCCCTGGCCGCCAGTCCGCTCACGATGGCCGTCGCGCACGGCGCCTCTTCCTCGGGCACCGTCGGCCGGCACGTGAAGATCTTCCGCCGGCTCACGGTGTCGGACACGCCCGTGACCGAGTGCGGCCCGATGACGGCGAGGTTGCGCAGGTGCGGCAGGGTCGTGATGCCCACCGCGATGCCGATCTCGGTGTCGGCCAGCGTGTGGGCGATCGGCGCCACCAGGTCGTTCACCGGCCCCTCGAAGCGCTGCAGGAAGGCCGCCGTCACGCGGTGCGCGCCGGCCGTCACGTGGACCGACGCCGACTTGATCGACAGGCTCGACGTGGTCTCGTTCATCTTCGGGTCGATGTCGAAGAGGCCCACGCGCTCCCCGTCGATCGACACCTCGATCTGCTCGCCCCGCGCCGTGTTGCCGAACAGCATGCCCAGGGGCTCGGCGAAGAGATCCATCCGGAACGTGTAGTCGCCGTCGGCCGGGAAGGTGTGCATCACGGAGATGCCGCCGCGCGTGCCCAGCGGGGCGCCGTGCACCCGCGAGAGCTGGCCCTCGGTCTTCGGGAGGCTGTAGGTGGTCTCGCCGGCGCCGCTGTCGGGATCGCCCACGGCGAGGGCCGTCACGCGGCTCGCCGCGCGCAGGTAGCCCTCCAGCAGCGCGGGCGAGAAGCCTTGCGAGTCGGCCACGTTGTCGAAGCCGTGGCTGACCGTGTCGGGCGGCAGCAGCGGCGTGACGTCCACGTCCACGCCCAGCAGGTCGTTCACGGCCCGCGCGTACTCGGCCCGGTTCAGCCGCTGGAACGGGCGCCAGCCCGGGTTCGGGTGGGCCGCCGCGTGCTCGTCCATCCGGGCTTCGAGCGCGCCGACGAGATCGTCGAGCGCCGCCTCGGGCGGCCGCTTGGCGCCGGCCGGCGGCATCATGCCGGCGCGGAGCTTGCGGATCATCTTCTCGACGGTCTCGGGCGAGTCCTGCGCCCGCATCGCGTTGAAGCCCGCCAGCGACAGCCCGCCGGCCTTGGCGCGCTCGCTGTGGCAGGTCGCGCAGTAGGTGGCGACCAGCGTGGTCTGCGCCGCCGGCGTCATCGCGGAGCCCGGGGCCGGCGTGGCCGTGGACACCGGGCGCGCCCGGCGCGGCGCGGGCGCCGCCGCCTGGGGTCCGGCCGCCCGGGCGGCGGTCTGGGGCGGGGCCGCCGCCGGCGTCTCGCGCCGCGCGGCCGTCACCGCGCCGCCCGCCAGTGTCAGCCCCATCACCGCCGCCACCAGGCCGGCGGTCGCGTTCCGATGCATGCGCTGCCTCCGCTGCGCCGCTGCCGCGGCGGCGCTCTGTCCGCCCGCTGGACCGCCGCTAGACCGCGGTCGCGTCCGGCGCCGAGTTCAGATCCATCGCGCCCGTGCTGTCGCCGAACGTGGTGACGTCGTCCAGCCCGAGCGCGTGGAGCACGCTCAGCATGGCGTTCGCCATCGGCGTGCCGTCGGCGTTCTTGATATGGAGGTTGCCCTTCAGCGCGCCCCCCGCGTGGCCCGCCAGGAACAGCGGGCAGCGCTTGTGATTGTGCACGTTCGAGTCGCCCATCGGCGACCCGTAGAGCACGAGCGTGTTGTCGAGCAGGTTGCGCTCGCCGTCGGGCGTCGCCTTCAGCTTGTTCAGGAAGTAGGGGATCATCCCGATGTGGTACAGGTTGATCTTCTGGAAGTCGCGGATGCGATCCTCCCGCTCCTGATGGTGTGAGGCCGAGTGGAACGCCGTCTTCACGCCGCTGTCGGCGTAGACGCGGTTGCTGGCGTCGCGCCCGAGCTTGAACGAGAACACGCGGGTGATGTCGGAGGCGAAGGCGATCGCCTGCAGGTCGAACATCAGCTTCAGGTGCTCCTCGAACGAGTCCGGCACGCCCACGGGCGCCCCGGGCAGCTCACGCGGCTCGCCGCTGCTGTTGAAGGCCTCGGTCTTCTGGATGCGCCGCTCGATCTCCCGCACCTCGTCGAGGTAGCTGCCGAGACGCGCCTGGTCGGCCGCCCCCAGCCCGCGCTTGAGGCGCGCGACGTCGGTGGTGATCCAGTCCAGGATGCTCCGGTCCTCGGCCCGGCGCTCGGCGCGCGCGGCGGGGGTGGCGCCCACGCCGAACAGCTGGTCGAAAGCCACGCGGGGATCCCGGATCATGGGCATCGGCTGCGACGGCGAGGCCCACGAGATCGTGTCGGTGTAGACGCAGGAGTAGCCGTACGAACAGCCGCCGGCCGCGTCCACGTTCTCGATGCAGAACTGCATCGACGGGATCGGCGTCTCCTGGCCGAAGCGCTGCGCGTAGTACTGGTCCAGGGACAGGCCGGCGCGGACGTCCGAACTCTGCGTCTGCTTCGGGTGCATCTGCGTGAGGAACACGGCGCTCGACCGGAAGTGGTCGCCGCCGATCTCGGGCAGTTCGAAGGCCTCCGCGTTCCTGACGTCGGTGTTGCTCACGATCGTGAGGTAGTCGCGGAGCGGCTCGAGCGGCTTGAGCGCCGACGGCGAGAGATCGAAGGCGCTCCCGGACGCGGCCGGGGCCCACATGTGCTCCTTGATGCCGAAGGGCGTGCTGCCGGCCGAGCCGTGCACCATCTCGATGCAGGCGAGACGCACCTTGCCCGCGGCGGTCTTCGCCAGCGCGGTCCGCGCCGGCACCATGGCCTCCAGGAACGGGAGGGCCACCGTGACGCCCAGGCCCTTCAGGACCGCGCGCCGGGACAGGTGTTTCTGGGAGATGTACATCGCCGATTCCGCCTCCGACTCGTCCGTGCCGCCGTAATCCTACCCGATCGCGCCCGCCACGCAGGCCGGCAGGCCGCTCCGCGTGGCCCGTGCCCCTAAGGGTGGGCCGGCGCGGCCGCCGTCGTCGTCTCGGCCGGGTCCACCCGGCTCATCCTGAAGGCCTGGCTGGCCACGATGCCCTGCAGGAAGGTCTGCATCTTGTAGCCGTCGGCCGCGGCGTCGCGGATGATCTGCCGGACGGTCGGCTCGTCGTACCACTCGATCCGCCGGCCGAGGGCGTAGGTCATGAGGTGCTCGGTGAAGCTGAGGAGCACCGCGTCCTTGTGGCGGAGCAGCGCCTCGCGCAGGCCGATGGGCCCCGACAGCTTCGATCCGTCGTAGAGATCGCCCACTGGATCCACGGTCACCTCGTTGTCCTTGATCCGCCAGGCGCCGGTGACGTCGAAATTCTCGAGCGCCAGCCCCAGCGGGTCGATCACGCGATGACAGGACATGCACGCGGGGTTCGCCCGGTGCTGCTCCATGCGCTCGCGCACCGACAGCGTCCGGCCGCCCGCCGTGTCCTTCGTCTCGTCCAGGCTGGGGACGTTGGGGGGCGGCGCCGGAGGAGGCGATCCGAGCAGCACTTCCATGATCCACTTGCCGCGGAGCACGGGCGAAGTGCGGTCGGCGATGGACGTCAGCGTCAGCACGCTGCCGTGGCCCAGGATGCCGCGCCGGTTCGGGTCGGTGACGGGGACGCGCCGGAACGCGCTGCCCGTGACGTCGGGGATGCCGTAGTGCACGGCGAGGCGCTCGTTGACGAAGGTGTAGTCGCTGTCGAGCAACTCGAGCGCGCTGCGGTTTTCGCGCACCAGGCTGTCCACGAACAACTCCGTCTCGCGGCGCATGGCGCGCGCCAGCGTGTCGTCGTAGTGCGGGTACTGCAGGTAGTCGGGAATGATCTTGTCGAGGTCCTGCAGGCGCAGCCACTGGGCGGCGAACCGCGTCGCCAGGGCCTCCGACCGCGGATCCGCCAGCATGCGATCCACCTGCGTGCGAAGGCCGGCCGGCGTCCTGAGGCTCCCGGCCGCCGCGGCCTTCACCAGCGCCGCGTCGGGCACCGTGTCCCACAGGAAGAACGAGAGCCGCGACGCGAGGTCCTGATCGTTCAGGCGATAGGGCTGTCCGGCGCGCATCGTGGCCGGCACCTCTTCCAGGCGGAACACGAAGCGCGGGCTGGCCAGGATGGCCTGCAGCGTGTAGCGGATGGCGTGCTCGAAGTCGCCCTTCTTCCGCCCCTGCTCGTAGAAGCCCATCAGGGTGCGCAGGTCCTCGGCCTCGACCGGGCCGCGGAACGCCTGCGTGGCCAGCGACTTCACGATCTCGCCGGCGCAGGCCGGCTCTTCCTCCGCCGACGTCGGCCGGCAGGAGAAGATGCGGCGACGGCTCACGGTGTCCGACACGCCCGTGACCACGTAGGGACCGTTCACGGTCATGTCGCGCAGGTGCGGGAGGAGCGTCACGCCGAAGCTCATGCTGACGTCGGCCAGCGTGTTCTCGGTCGGCACGAGCAGGTCCGTGATCGGCGCCTCGAACTTCTGGATGAACGCCGCGGACACCCGGTGGGGACCGGCCGTGACGTGGATCCGGGCGGTCTTCGGATCGAGGCTGTTCGAGGGATCCGACTCGCTCATCCGCTCGTTCAGCTCGATGACGGCCACGCGCTCGCCGTCGATGGCGACGTCGATCTCTTCCTTGATGTCCATGACGCTCAGCGTCGAGCGCCCGTAGAGCCCGCCCAGGGGCTCGTTGTGCAGGTTCACGCCGATGACGTAGTCGCCGTCGGCCGGAAAGATGTGGGTGACGACGATGCCCCCGCGCGTGCCCATGGGCGCGCCGTCCACGTGCCGCATCTGCGACATCGTGCGGCCCACCTTGTAGGTGGCGGCGCCAGGCGCGGCCTCGCGGTCGCCCACGGCCATCCGGCTGATCTGGCTCGCGGCCCGGAGGTAGCCCTCCATGAGCGTCGCCGACATGCCCTGGACGTCGGCCACGTTGTCGAACCCGTGGCTCATCGTGTCGGCCGGCAGAAACGCCGCGACGTCCACGTCGAGCCCGAGCAGGTCCTTGACGGCCCGCTGGTACTCGGCGCGGTTCAGCCGCTGGAACGGCCGCCAGCCGGGGTTCGGGTTCGAGGCCGCGCGCTCGTCCATCCGCGTCTCGAGCGCCGCGGTGAGGGCCTCGATGGTGCCCTGGGGCGGGCGCTTGGCGCCCGCCGGCGGCATCATGCCGGCGCGCAGCTTCCGGATCATCTTCTCGACGACCGCCGGGCGGTCCTGCGCCCGCATCGCGTCGAAGTTCGCCAGCGACAGGCCGCCCGCCTTGGCCCGGTCGCTGTGGCAGGTCGCGCAGTAGGTGGTGACGAGCTCGGTCTGCCCCGCCGCGGTCAGTGGGCCGGCGTCGTGGCTGGCCACAGGGGCGGGCGCGGCCCGGCGGGCCGGCGCCTGGCGCGGCGCGGTCTGGACGGTGGCCGCGAGCGCCACGACGGCGGCGGCCGACGACGCGAGCACGAAGGTGCGGGAGGGACGGGTGCGCATGGGGGCGACGCTCGACGGACTCAGCACGACACGCACTTGTGGTTGTTCTTCGAGCCCAGCTTCTCGAGGAGCTTGAGCGCCTCGGGGTAGGGCTGCGTGCGCTGCACCGGGCCGTTGGCCATGTCGGCCGTCGTCTGCCCCTCGCGGTTGACGCGCGTGACGTCGGCGCCCTTTGACACCAGGTATTCGATCATGGCCACGTCGCCCCGGGCCGCCGCCTGGTGCAGGGCCGTGTTGCCCTCGTGATCGGCGGCGTTCACGTCGGCGCCGAGCTCCTCGACCAAATACTTCACGGCTGCCAGCATGCCGGTGGGCGCGTAGCGGTGCGAGTTGGCGGCGAAGCCCTCGCCGTAGCCGACGCCGGCCGCGGCCTGGAGCGGCGTGACGCCAGGACCGCCGATGGGAATCTGCGGCAGCCCGGATACATCCGACCCCTCGCGCACGCCGGCGTCGCCGACGCGGGGGCGCCCGGCGGGCTTGGTGGTGGGGATGCTGGGATCGGCGCCGTAGGACACGAGCATCTTCATCGCGTCGATGTCCGAGGCGTAGGCCGCGCGCCAGAAGGGCGTCGCGCCGATCTCGTCCACGCCCGAGAGGTCGAAGTTGTAGCCCGAGTACCAGACCTTGTACTTGAGCCGCGCGTTCGGGTCCGCGCCCTTGTCGAGCAGCGCCTTCAGCGTCTCGAGGTAGGTGGCCTTCTGCTGCAGGTAGGCCCGCGGCTGCGGATAGAGCGCCTTGGGCGCCCACTGCACGTTGAGGACGGCATAGATCGGCGTGGCGCCGTTGTCGCTGGCCGCGTTGGGATCGGCGCCCTTGTCGAGCAGGTGCAGCGCCAGGTCGAAGTGGCCGTTCACGATCGCCAGGACGAGCGGGCTGCTCTTGTCGCCGCCGCTCACCTGGTTCACGTCCGCGCCCGCCGCGAGCAAGGCGTCGACGCCTTCCATCGACCCCTGGCGCACGGCGAAGAGCAGCGGGGTCATGCCGCCCTGCCAGCCCACGAGCTCGTTGTAGCGGAAGTTGCGGTCGACGCCGGCCTTGCCGGCGAACGGATTGCCGCGCCGACCGCCGCCACCGCCCCCCTGCGCCGGGGCCGGAGCTCCGGCGGGCCGCGCCTGGGCCTGCGCCGGGGCGCCGGCGGGCCGCGCCTGGGCCTGGGTCTGCGCCGCGGCGCCGGCGGGACGCGCC
This sequence comes from Vicinamibacterales bacterium, assembly GCA_041394705.1. GTDB lineage: Bacteria > Acidobacteriota > Vicinamibacteria > Vicinamibacterales > UBA2999 > CADEFD01. Next base: position 702,330 of record JAWKHS010000003.1, on the reverse strand, counting down.
GGGGCCTGCCCCCCGGCGGCCGCCGCGCCACCCTGCTGCTGTTGCTGCTGCCTGAAGAACTGCTCTTCGGGCGAGGTCAGGGCGGCGAGGTTCACCACCTTCGACATCTTCTTCACGCTGGCGCCGGCCGCGATGAGCGCCTGCATCACGTCCACGCGGGAGTTGGCGGCCGCGAACATCAGCGGCGTCTGCTCCATCGACGACTCGGTCGCGTCCACCTTGGCCCCGGCCGCGAGCAGCGCCTTCACGGCATCCACGCTTCCGGAGGCCGCGGCCAGCATCAGCGGCGTCGTGCCGGTGGAGGTGGCCGCGTCGGGCTCGGCGCCGGCCTCGAGCAGCACCTTCACCACGTCGGGTCGGCCGTTCCTGGCCGCCACGATGAGGGGCGTGTTGGCGCCCAGCCGGGTCGTCGCCTTCACGTTGGCGCCGGCGTACACCAGCATCTGGGCCAGCTCCGCGTCCCCCTTCATCGCGGCCCAGTGGAGGGCCGTCATCCCGTCGCCCTGCGCGGCGTTGACGTCGCTGCCCTGCTGCAGCAGGGTGCGGACGGCCGTGCGGTCGCCGTTCATGGCGGCGTCGGCCACGGGTGCGGCCGTCTGGGCGCCGAGGGCCGCGGTGAGCGCCACGATGGCGCCCAGGGTGAGTCTCTGCACGGAACGAAGTGACATACCGTCTCCGGGGGTCGAGGTCTAGAGCGCCGCCGTCGTGTCGGGCGCCGAGTTGAGGTCGAGCGCGCCGGTGCTGTCGCCGAACGACGCCGTCTCCGGGCGTCCGAGCATGTGCATGACGCTCAGGAACGCATTCGCCATCGGCGTGCCGTCGGCCGTCTTGATGTGCAGGCCGCCGGTCAGCTGGCCGCCGGCGTGGCCCGCGAAGAAGAGCGGGCAGCGCTTGTGGTTGTGCACGTTCGAGTTGCCCATCGGCGACCCGTAGATCACGAGCGTGTTGTCCAGCAGCGACCCGTCGCCGTCGGGCGTGTTCTTCAGCTTGTCGAGGAAGTACGGCAGCTGGCGGATGTGGTACGTGTTGATCTTCTGGAACTCGCGGATCCGGTCCTCGCGGTCCTGGTGGTGGCTCGCCGGGTGGAAGCCGGCGTTCGATCCGCTCTCGGGATACGCGCGGCTCGATCCGTCGCGGCCCATCTTGAACGAGAAGACGCGGGTGATGTCGCTCGCGAAGGCCACGGCCTGCAAATCGAACATCAGGCGCACGTGCTCGGCGAAGCTGTCGGGCACGCCCACCGGCGCGCCGGGCAGGTCGCGCGGCTCGCCGCTCGAGTTCGACGCTTCGATCCGCTGGATGCGCTGCTCGATCTCGCGGACGTCGTCCAGGTACTCCCCGAGGCGGGCCCGGTCGGCGGGGCCGAGGTCCTTCTGCAGCTTCGCCACCTCGCCGGTGATGAAGTCGAGGATGCTCTTGTCGCGGCTCCGCCGGATGGCGCGCTCCTCGGGCGTCGCGCCCACGCCGAACAGCTGGTCGAAGGCCGCGCGCGGGTCGCGGATCATCGGCAGCGGGTCCTTGGGCGACGACCACGAGATCGTGTCGGTGTAGACGCAGGAGTAGCCGTAGGCGCAGCCGCCGGCCTGGTCGATGGCCTCGATGCAGAGCTGCATCGACGGAATCGGCGTCTCGCCGCCCACCTTCTGCGCGTAGAACTGGTCCAGCGACGTCCCGGCCAGCACGTCGCTGCCCTGGGTCTGCTTGGGATGGCACTGCGTGAGGAACACGGCGCTCGACCGGAAGTGGTCACCGCCGATCTCCGGCAGCTCGAACGCCTCGGCGTTCTTCACGTCGGTGTTGCTGACGATGGTGAGGTGGTCCTTGAACGGCTCGAGGGGCGCGAGGCTGGACGGCGACAGGTCGAAGGTCCGGCCGGTGGCCGACGGCGACCACATGTGCTTCTCGAGGCCGATCACGGTGGCGCCGGCCGACCCGTGGACCATCTCGATGGCGGCCAGCCGCACCTTCGGAGCGGCGGCCTTCGCCAGGGCGGTCCGGGCCGGCACCATGGCCTCGAGGAAGGGCAGGGCCACGGTGACCCCGAGCCCCTTGAGGGCGGTGCGGCGGGAGAGGTGCTTCTGCGTGATGAACATGTCGGCGCCTTTGTTCGTGAAATCGGCCTCGCCCTCGAGGCCGGGCGGCGGCCCGCCTCGTGGCGGGCGGCCGTCGAGCCCTATTGCACGTCGGTGGTGGCCGCGGCCTCCACGCGGCTCATGCGGAACGCGTCGGAGTTGACCACGCCGAGGAAGAACGACGACAGCCTGTAGTCGTGCTTCGCGGCGTCGCGGATGATGTGCCGCACCATCGGCATGTCGTAGGCCTGCATGCGGCGGCCCGTCGCGTAGGTGAGGAGCCGCTCGGTGAACCCGAGCAGGAACGCGTCCTTGTGGCGCAGGATGGCCTGGCTCAGGCCGATCGCGCCGTTCATCTTGGTGCCGTCGTAGAGCTCGCCCACCGAGTCGATGGGCACCTCGTTGTCCTTGATGCGCCACTTGCCGGTGACGTCGAAGTTCTCCAGCGCCAGGCCCAGCGGATCGATCACCCGGTGGCAGGAGATGCAGGGCGGGTTCTTCCGGTGCTGCTCCATGCGTTCGCGCACCGACAGGTTCCGGCCGCCCTGGTTGGCGCCGGTCTCGTCGAGCGCCGGCACGTTGGGCGGCGGCGTGGGCGGCAGGATGCCCAGCATCACTTCCATCACCCACTTGCCGCGCTGCACGGGGGAGGTGCGGTCGGCGACCGACGTCAGCAGGTGGATGCTGCCCTGTCCCAGGATGCCGCGGCGCTCGGGCGGGAGCTGCACGCGGCGGAACTCCGGCCCCATCACGTTCGGGATGCCGTAGTGCCGGGCCACGCGCTCGTTCACGAAGCTGTAGTCGGCCGTCAGCAGGTCGAGGATGCTGTGGTCCTCGCGAACCAGGCTGTCGAAGAAGAGCTCGGTCTCACGCACCAGGTTCTGGGCGAGCGTCTGGTCCCAGTAGGGATACAGGAGCGCGTCGGGGTGGATCTTCTCGACGTCCTGCAGCCGCAGCCACTGGTGGGCGAAGCGCGTGGAGAGGGCCTCGGACCTGGGGTCGGCCAGCATGCGCCGGACCTGCGTGTCGAGGCCCGCGAGGGTTCGCAGCGACCCGGCGCGCGCGGCCGCCAGGAGCGTCTCGTCGGGGCCGGCGGCCCAGAGGAAGTACGACAGCCGCGAGGCCATGTCGAGGTCCGACACCCGGAAGGTCTGGCCCACCTTGGCGGTGGCCGGCGGCTGCTCGAGCCGGAAGACGAACCGGGGGCTCGCCAGGAGCGCCTCGAGCGCGGTCTCGATGCCGGTCTCGAAGTCGCCGGTCTTGCGGCCGCGCTCGTAGAAGCCCATGAGCGTCTTCACGTCGTCCGGCGTCGCCGGCTCGCGGTAGGCCTGCGAGGCGAGCCGCGTCAGGATCTCGCTGGCGCAGGGGTCCTCTTCCTTCTCGGTCGTCGGCCGGCAGGAGAACACCTTGCGCCGGCTGACCGTGTCCGACACGCCGGTGACGGCGAACGGCCCGCTGATGCTGAAGTCGCGGACGTGCGGCAGGGTCGTCACGCCCACGCCGCTCCCGATCTGCGAGTCGGCGAGCGTGTAGTCCTGGGGCGCCAGGATGTCGTCCACCGGCGCCTCGAACTGCCGCAGGAACGCGGCGGCCACCCGGTGCGGGCCGGCGCGCACGTGAACGCGCGGCGAGGTGAGGTTCATCCCGTTGGGGTCCTGCTCGCTCATCGACGTCTTGATGTCCATCAGCGCCACACGGACGCCGTCGACCGAGATCTCGATCTGCTCGCCCTTGACGCTGCTGCCGTACAGCTGGCCGGTGGGGATGGAGTGCAGCATCACGCGGAAGCTGTAGTCGCCGTCGGCCGGGAAGACGTGCTCCACGGCGACGCCGCCGCGGGTGCCGATGGGCGTGCCGTCGACGTGCACCATCTGCGACTGCGTGCGGGGCACCTTGTAGGTGGCCTCGGTCGGCGACGAGTGCGGATCGCCGAGCGCCAGCTGCGTGATCCGGCCGGCGGCGCGCAGGTAGCCCTCCATGAGGGTCGGCGAGAAGCCCTGGGCGTCGGCCACGTTGTCGAAGCCGTTGCTGATGGTGTCGGCCGGCAGGAAGGTGCTGACGTCCACGTCGATGCCCAGGAGATCCTTCACCGCGGTGGCGTACTCGGCCCGGTTCAGACGCTGGAACGGACGCCACCCCGGGTTCGGGTTGACCGACGCCAGTTCGTCCATCCGCGCCTCGAGCGCCGAGGTCAGCGACTCGATGGCCTCGCCGTCCGGCCGCTTCGCGCCCGCGGGCGGCATCATGCCGGCGCGCAGCTTGCGGATCATCTTCTCGACCAGCTCGGGATGCTCCTGGGCCTGCATCGCGTTGAACCCGGCCAGCGAGAGCCCGCCCGCCTTGCCGCGGTCGCTGTGGCAGGTCGCGCAGTAGGTGGCGACCAGCTCGGTCTGCTGCACGGCGGTCATGCCGGTGCGGGCGGCCTGCGGGGCGGCCGCGCGGGGCGCGGGAGCCGCGGCGCGCCGGGCCGTGGCAGGCGCGGGTGCCGAGGCCGGTCCCTGTGGTCCGGCGGCCCGGAGGCCGATGCCCGCACCGAGCAGGCCGGTCATCGCGATGGCGTACGCGAATGCTCTCATGGAACCACTCCGTGAATCGCTCTAAGTGTTTGAGTATACGGCCGATGTCCGGCCCCCATCCGGCGGCGAACGCACTTTCTGGTCTGAGCTTGTCTATGGATGTCATGCCGCGCGGTCATGTGACATCACGCGCCCCGGACCGTGTACCTTGACGGGGCGCGGACGCGTCGAATCCACGAGGTCATCGCCCATGCAACTCTCGGCTCTGTTCGGCAGTCACGGTCCCGATCTGGCGGCCTTTCCTCCCCCCGCGCGCGACGTGGCGCCAGGCGCCACGACGCCCCAGCGCGCCATCCTGGCCGGCGGGTGCTTCTGGTGCACGGAGGCCGTGTTCCTGCCGCTCGACGGCGTGACGTCGGTCGTGTCCGGTTACATCGGGGGCGCGGCCGGGACGGCCAACTACGAGGCCGTCTGCAGCGGGACCACGGGCCACGCGGAGGCCATTGCCGTCACCTTCCAGCCCGACCTCATCAGCTACGGGCAGATCCTCCAGGTCTTCTTCGCCGTGGCGCACGACCCGACCCAGCGCAACCGCCAGGGCCACGACGTCGGCACCCAGTACCGCTCGGCCATTTTCCCGGCCGACGCCGAACAGCAGGCGGTGGCCGAGGCCTACATCGCCCAGCTGGACGCGGCGGAGGTGTTCCCGGCGCCGATCGCCACGACCGTCGAGCCGATGACGGACTTCTACCCGGCCGAGGACTACCACCAGAACTACGCGGCCAGGAATCCCCGCCAGCCGTACGTGGCCGGGGTGGCGCTGCCCAAAGTAGACAAGCTCAGGCGATACTTCGGCGACCGCCTGAAGGCCTGAGGCCGCCGTTCCCGGCCGCCGGCGACCGTCCGGGGGCGGTCGGGCTCCGTTCGCCGCCAGGGACGGAACCTGGGACGCGGCCGCTCGTCAGCTTCGGACAGGAGCAATGAGACCGATGCGCACCATGCGATCCGTAGGGTTCCTGTTCAAGGCCCCCCTCATCCTGGCGATGCTGTTCGTCATCAACCTGATGACCTCGCCCGGTCACTGGTGGGTGCAGTGGCCGGCGCTCGGACTGGGCATCGCCTGGGTGTTCGCCCTGATCCGGGTACTGCGCGCCGTGATCCTGGCCGGCGGCCTGGCGGCCGTCGCCGCCTACCTGGCACAGCGCCGGTCCTGACGCCGGCGCCAGCCGGCGCGTCAGCGGCTCGCGCCGTCGGCCGGCAGGGCGAAGACGAAGACCGAGCGCCCTGAGGCGACGGCCACGTGCTGACGTCCGTCGACCAGGAAGGTCGTCGGATTGGACCGCACGCCTCCGCCCGTCTGGAATTGCCACAGCGGCGCGCCCGTCTTCGCGTCGAGCGCGTAGACGTTGCCCTCGTTCGACCCGCTGAACACGAGGCCACCCGCCGTCGAGAGCACGCCCGACCACGACGGCGATGGCAGCGGGAAGTCCCACACCTGCCTGCCGGTGCGGGCGTCGAGCGCCCTCACGGCGCCCCACGCCTCATCCGCCAGTCGGCGTTCCCCGCCGCCCGTGAAGGGCTGGCCGCGCTCGTACTCGACCTCGGTCTTGTAGTAGTACGAGCCCATCTCGCGGACCGGCACGTAGAAGAGCCCCGTCTCGGGGCTGTAGGACGGGCTCGGCCAGTTCGTCGAGCCCTGCAGGCTGGGATACACGAGCGTGCCTTCGGGCGAAGGGGCCGTGTTCGGGAGCGCGATGGGCCGGCCCTTGGCGTCCAGGCCGGACGCCCAGGTCTGCTTCGCGTACGGCGCCGCGTGCAGGAACTCGCCGGTTTCGCGATCGAGCACGTAGTAGAAGGCGTTGCGGTTGGCGGTGACGAGCGCCTTGCGCTGGCGGCCGCCGATCTCCAGGTCCACGAGCACCTGGATCTGGTTCGCGTCCCAGTCGTGCACGTCGTGCGGCGTGTACTGGAAGTGCCACTTGAGCGCGCCGGTGTCGGCGTCCAGGGCCAGGACCGACGACGTGTACAGGTTGTCGCCGAGGCGGACGTCGCCGTTCCAGTCTGGACCCGGATTGCCCGTCCCCCAATACAACAGGTTCAGCGCCGGATCGAACGACCCCGTGAGCCACGTGGCGCCGGCCCCGGTCTTCCAGCTGTCGCCGGCCCAGGTCTCGACGCCCGGCTCGCCGGCGGCCGGCACGGTGTAGGTCCGCCAGGCGCGCGCTCCGGTCTTCGCGTCGTACGCGTCCACGAAGCCGCGGATGCCGGCCTCGCCGCCGCTCACGCCGACGATCACCTTGTCCTTCACCGCCAGCGGCGCCATCGTGATCGACAGCCCGGCGCCGTTCTCGCCCACCCTCGCCTCCCACCGCACGGCGCCCGTCTTGGCGTCGAGCGCCAGCAGGACGCCGTCGAGCGAGCCTGCGTAGACGAGATCGTCGAGGATGGCGACGCCGCGGTTGGTCGCCGGGAACCCGATGAGCCGCAGGTCCGAGGGCATGGGCCGCACGTGACTCCACACGACGCGGCCGTTCTTCGGGTCGAGCGCCGTGATCGTGGTGGGCGGCTCGGTGACGTACATCAGGCCGTCGGCCACGACCGCCGACGTCTCCATCTGCCCCTCGCCGCGCACCTGGTAGACCCAGGCCGGCACGAGGCGCCCGACGTTGGCCGGCGTCAATTGCGCGAGGCGCGAATGGCGCTGGCCGTCGTAGGTGCCGTTGTAGGTCAGCCACGCGCCGGGCTCGGCGGCGGCGTCCACGATGCGGCGGTACGGCACCGACTGCGCCGCGGCCAGCGCGCCGGCGGCCACCACTCCCAGGAGCGTCGTCGTCCACACCCGTCTCATCGCTGCCCTCGCAGACAGGCCAGGTAGGCCACCAGGTCGTCGATCTCGCCGGACGGCACCGAGGCGCCCAGCGCCGGCATCAGGCTGGCCCCCGCCTGCCGCTCGAGCGCGCTCAGGTCCGCCTTGCGGAAGTCGTGCAGCCGGCCCTGCACGTCGCGGACGTGCAGCCCGAACACGTCCTCGCTCACCCGGATGCCGCGCACGGCCTGTCCGCCTTTCGTGCGGACGGTGACCACGACGTGCCCCTCGGGCACCTCGGCGCCGGGTTCGACCAGGGCGCGCCGGAGGTACGCGGGCCCGCGCCGCGCGCCGATGGCGGTCAGTTCGGGACCGAAGTCGCGCCCCTGCCCCGCGACGACGTGGCAGGTCGCGCAGCCGCGCCGCTCGTACGCCGCCCGGCCGGCCGTGGCGTTACCGGTCACGACGTCGGACCCGCCGCGCCCCAGCCCCCGCACGAACGCCGCGAGCTGCCAGGTCCGCTTCACGCCGTTGGCCTGGCCGTAGCCGGGCATGGCGCCCGGAATGCCCACCGAGAGAATCCGCATCAGGCCGGCGTCGTCGGCCACGCGGCTCAGCCCCGCGACCTGCAGCGACGGCCCGTAGCCGCCGCTCCCGTCCACGCCGTGGCAGAGGGCGCACTGCGCCATGTAGGCGCGCCGGCCGACCGCGAGGTCGTCGGGCGTGGCCTCCGAGACGGGCCGCGCCGCGTAGGCCGCCGCGTCGGCCTGCGGCGCCTGCGCACCGAGGCGGACGGCCGCGCAGGCCGCGACGCAGACCAGCGCGAGGAGTGGGACCAGGGACCGGCGGTGTCTCATGCGGGTGCCTTCAGGGAACGGCGACGGACAGGGCTGCGCCGTAGAGCATCGTGCGGTCGTTGTCCTTCGCGGCCCACGTGAGCAGCGTCTGAACGCTGGGCGTGAGGACGGCGTCGTGCACGGGTCGGCCGTTCACGGTGACGAGGACGGGCTTGGCGAAGTCGACGACGTCGGGGGACAGGAGCAGGGTGAAGCGGGCGACGCCGCGGGTACGCGCCTCGATGGTGTTGCCGTTGCGCAGCACGTCCACGCGGCCCGACGGCCGGCGCCGCGGGAAGATCCGGCGCTCGGCACCGGGGGTCGCCGTGGGCGGAAACGGCCCGTCCAGCGTCAGCCGCTCGCCGTCCCGCTCGACGACGAAGGTGATCCGCGGGCCCGTGTTGCGTTCGAACGCGCGGATGATCGCGGCCATGTCGACGACGGGCCGTCCGTCCATCTGCAGGATCTTGTCACCCGGCCGCAAGCCCATGCGGGCCGCATCGGTGTCCGGCAGCACCTGCACGATGCGGGTGCCCTGCTCCTTCTTGGCGTCACCGCGGAGCCCGAATTCCGGGTCCTGCTGGATCGCGACCGTGTTCGTGTCCACCAGCGCCATGTCGCTCGGCCGCGGGCCGAGTTCGTCGATGACGAGCCACTGGATGCGGTTGAAGCGATCGGTCCGCTCCGTGGTCCACGACAGGAGCGGGGGATGCGCCGGCCGGGGATGGTCGCGCACGAAGCGCTCGTACAGGTCGCGCTCCACGCTCCACCAGCTCGTGTCGTGTCCGCCGGTGGGTTCCGCCCGGAACACCACGGACACGCCCGCCGCCCGGAGCGTGTCGATGTAGGGCGTGATCCGGGCGGCCGGATACTTGGGATCGCGCAGGCCGTTCACGACGAAGAACGGGCGGTTCACGAGGTTCGACACGAAGAGCTCGCCTTCGGCGCCGGTCGTGGGGTTGGCCAGCACGCCGATGTGCCCGATGAGCGGCAGACAGGCGGACCAGAGCGTCGGCTCGCGCATCGCCAGGTAGTAGGTGCCGGTGCCGCCGTCGGAGGTGCCCGTCAGGTAGATCTGCGACTCGTCGACGTTGTACTGGCGCTTGACCTTGTCGACGAGGTTCAGGATGTTGTCCACCTGCGAGACGTGCCACCAGGCGGAATCGCCCCAGCCGAACGGCTCGATGACGATCTGCGGCTCGCCCGCCAGGGGGTTGCGCCGCCGGCTGCGGCGCCCTTCCTCCGGGTTCTGCCGGTCGACGCCGCCATGGAGCTGCACGCGCAACGGCCACTTGCGCGCCGGGTCGTACGCCGCCGGCACGTCGATCGTGTTGTCGTAGGCCACGCCGCCCATGGCCGTGAGACGCATGGCACGTTCGCCCGTGGGCGCCGCGGCGTAGGTGCGTCCAGCCCTCAAGCGGGCGTACGCGTCCTCGAACGTCACGCCGGTCTTGACGAGCTTCTCGGCCTCGGCCGCCGCCGACTTCGGCGAGTCGGCGCGCCAGAACGCCTGCCATGCGGCGTCCACCGGCGCGGACTGCGTGGCGGGCCGGACGGCGGCGAGCACGGACCCCAGCAGGGTCGCGGCCATCCAGGCTCGGCGTGACGGGCGGGACACTTCGGCTCGCATCGCGGATGCTCTGATCCCGCGTCGGCGCTCGCGGCGATTCGGACGTATTCTGGACCACCACCGACGGCGCGCCAAGCCTCTTCCCGTGTCCTCCCGCCCCGCCGCGCTCGGCCGCGGCCTTGCCGCGCTCGCTGGTCTCCTCACGGCCTGGGCCCTCGTCGTCTGGGCGAGCGGCGGCTTCACGGCCGTCGTCGCGGGGCAGCGGATCACGTCGCGGTCGCCGGTGCGCCCCGCGCTCGCGGCGCTCACCCTGGCCGCGGCGGCGGCGTGGGTGGTGGGCCCCGAGGCACGGCGGGCCTGGCGGCGGCGCATGGCCGCGCGGGCGAACCTCGGGGCGCCCTGGCTCGCGGCGGCGCTGGCGGCCGGGGCGGCCGGCGTCTCGGCCATCGACGGGACCCACGTGAGCGGCGGCGCCGATGCGAGCGGGTACGTGAGCCAGTCGCGGCTGTGGGCGCAGGGGCGCCTGACCGCGGACGCGCCCGCGATCGTCGACGGCCCCTGGCCCGCGCGCGGCTGGCTCGTGACGCCCCTGGGCTACGCGCCAGCCGTCGACGAGAACCGCCTCGGACCGACCTACGCGCCAGGCCTGCCGTGGCTGATGGCCCTCGGCGCCGCCGTCGCCGGCGAGGCCGGACGCTACCTGTGGACGCCACTCGCCGTGGCGCTCCTGACGTGGGCGACCTTCCTGTGGGCCCGACGCGATGGGCCGCCGGCGGCGGCGCTCGCCGCGGCCCTCCTCGTGGCCACGAGCCCGCCTGTGGTCTTCGCCGCGATGCAGACGATGAGCGACCTGCCGGCCGCCGCGCTCTGGGCGCTGGTCATCGCCGGCCTCGCGCCTGGCCGGGGCGTCTGGTGGAGCGCCGCTGGAGCGGCGCTCGCCTTCGCGATCCGCCCGAACCTCATCCCGGTCGCCGCGCTCGTCTGGGCGAGCGTCGTGGCGACCGGCGCGCAGACGGCGCGCGAGCGGCGGCGCCGGGGCGTGGTCCTGGCGGTGGCCCTGGGCGCGGTCGCGCTGGGGATCGCGGCCCTCAATTCGTACCTCTGGGGCGCGCCGATGCGTTCGGGCTACGGCGCCCCCGGCGACCTCTTCCAGGCCGCCAACGTCGCTCCGAATCTCGGGCGGCTCGTCCTCTGGACGCGAGACATCGGGGCCTACTGGACCTGGCTGGCCCTTCCCGCCCTGGCGTGGCGATTGGGGGAGGGCCGGGCGAGCCGGTGGTGGCCGGCGGCGGCCGTGACGGCCGGCCTCCTCGTCGCCTATCTGCCGTATGCCGTGTTCGACGAGTGGTGGTATCTCCGCTTCTACCTCCCCGCCTGGCCCTTCCTGGCCGCGGCGGTGGCGACTGGCGCCTGGCGCGCCGCCGCGCGCTGGTCCGAGGAGGGCGGGACCCTGGTGGTCCTCGCGGCTGCCATCGTCATCGGCGTGAGCGCGCTCGCAGACGCCTCGGGCCGCGGAGTCTTCGGCCTCTGGCGCGCCGAGCGGAGGTACGCGGCCGTGGCCGACTGGGTCGGGGCGGCCACGGCGCCGCGCGATGTCGTGGCCGCCGTGCAGCACAGCGGCGCCATCGCGGACCTGGCCGGCCGCGCCATCCTGCGGTGGGACGAGCTCGCACCGGGCGCGCTCGACCGCGTCGTCGCGGATCTCGCGGCGAGCGGACGGCGGACCTGGCTCGTCGTGGACGACTGGGAGGTGCCTGCCTACCGCGCGCGGTTCCAGGCGTCGCCGCTCGGCGGACTCCTGTGGGCGCCGGTGGCCGAGGCGCGCGTCGGCGCCGCGCGCGTGTACGTGTACGACCTCACGAGGCCCACCCGCGCGACGGCGCCCGCGTCGATCCGCGTGGTGTACGGCGGCCCCTGGCCGGGGGCGCGCGGCCGCGCGGCCGCGCCGGCGCAGTAAGATCGCGCCGTGTCAGGAATGCGCCCGTCGCGGGCCGTCGCGCTCTTCGGCCTCGTGGTCGGCGCCGCCGGGTGGGCGTCGCGCGCGGAGCTGGACGAGGTCGTCGTCGACGGCGTGCGCCAGCGCATCGCGCTCGTCCCGTCCTGGCAGCCCTTCGTCGCCTTCGCCGCGCTGGCCCTGTTCGTGACGGCGGGCGCCGCGTACCTGCTCCGCCGGTCGCGGCTGTCCACGGCCCGTGCGCGCTTCGCCGATGTGCTGCTGCCCGGGCTCGCCCTGGGCCTGCTCGTCGTGCCCTACCTGCCGGTGCTCCCGGACTGGTGGCCGTGGCTCCAGGCCCTGGCCGGCGAGGGCATCTGGATGATCTGGGCGATCGTCGGATCGCTCTTCGTGTGGGGGGTCTGGCCGCTGGTGCCCCGTCTTCCCGCGTGGTGGGCGCGGCGGTCGCTCGGTTTCCAGACGCTCACCGTGTGGATCGTGGCTGCCACGATCATCGGCGCCAGCGCCGCCCGCCTCACGCACACGGTGCTGTTTCCGTCGGGGGACGAGCCGCACTACCTCGTGATCGCCCAGAGCCTGCTGAAGGACGGCGACCTGAAGATCGAGAACAACCACCAGCGCCGGGACTACGCGGAGTACTTCGCGCGCGACCTGGATCCCCACTACCTGACGCGCGGATCCGACGGCGAGATCTACTCCGTGCACCCGGTCGGCATGCCGGTCCTCATCGCGCCCGCCTTCGCGCTGGGCGGCTACGACCTCGTGGTGTGGGCCTTCGTCGCGATGGCCGCGGCGGCGGCCGCGGCGGCCTGGCGCTGGGTGGCGGTGACGACGGCCGCGCCCGGGCACGCCACGCTGGCCTGGGCGGCGGTGGCGTTCTCGGCGCCGTTCCTCGTCAACGCCTTCACGATCTACCCGGAGATTCCGGCCGCGCTCGCCGTCACGCTCGCCGCCACCCTCGCGCTCAGGCCGGCGCCCGATGCGCGGCCGTGGCACGACGTTGCCCTGGGGCTGCTCGCCGGCGCCCTGCCGTGGCTCAGCACGAAGTACGCGCCGATGTCGGCGGCCCTCGTCGCCGTCACGCTCGGGCGCCGCTGGTGGCCCATGCACGCGGGAGAGCGCCGCGCCGGGGCGGCCGGCGCCACCCTCCGCGTGCTGGCGCCCTACGGCGCGGCCCTCGCGGCGTGGTTCGCCTTCTTCTACGCGTACTGGGGCACGCCCTGGCCCTCGGCGCCGTACGGCGCGCTCACCCAGACCGAACTCGACAACACGTTCTTCGGCGTGCCGGGCCTGCTGTTCGATCAGGAGTACGGCCTGCTCGTCTACGCGCCCGCGTACCTGCTGGCGTTCGCGGGCTTCGGCACCATGATCCGCCGGCCCGGTCCGCTCCGGCGGCTCGGGCTGGAGGTGCTGGTCGTCTTCGGGGCCCTGCTCTTCACCGTCGGCGCGTTCCGCATCTGGTGGGGCGGCTCGGCGGCGCCGGGACGTCCCCTCACATCGGGCCTGCCTCTCCTGATGCTGCCGGTCGCGATCCAGATCGGGGCGGCCGGCACGAGCGCGACGCGGCGCGCGGCGCAGCACGTCCTCATCTGGACGGGAGCCACGCTGGCCGCGGTCCTGGTCCTGGCCCAGAACGGGCTGCTGCTCGCCAACGACCGCGACGGCACCTCGGCGCTCCTCGCGTGGCTCTCGGCCCGGTGGCCCCTCTGGACGGTGGCGCCGACCTTCATCGCGCACGAAGCACCGCGGGAGCTCGTGGACGTGGCGATGTGGGCGCTCGCCGCGGTGGCCGGGAGCTGGGCGCTGCGGCGCGCGCGGGTGACGAACCGGGGCGCGGCGGCGCTGGCCGCCCTCGGCCTCGTCCTCGCCACGGTGGTGGTGGGCGCCGCGATCGTGCGGGCACTGCCGCCCGCCGATCCGCCACTGCCCGGCATCGACCTCCGGGCCCGGGCGCGGCTGCCCGCGCTCGACAGCTTCGACCGCGTGACGCGGCCCCTGGCGATCCGGTACGCCCCGTTCCACGTGTCGCGGGCGGCGGAGGTCGAATCCCTGCTCGCGCTGGGCGTCACGCCGGGGCTTCGGACCGATCCGCAGCCGGTCCGCGTGCTCCACAACGGCCGCTTCTCGCTACCCGCCGGCCGCTACCGCGTGGACGTGCGCTGGGCATCGCGCCGTCCGCTGCCCGCCCGCGCGGGCTCGACCCTCGCCCTGCAGGTCGGACGCATCGGTCCGCCCCTCACGACGTGGACGGTGGACCCGGCCCCCGATGGGACGTGGTCCGCGGAGTTCTGGCTGCCCCTGGACGCGGCCTTCGTCGGCCTGCGCGGCGACGGCGCGGTCGAGCGGTCCGTGGCCGCCGTGACCTTCTCACCGCTCGACGTCGTGGACGCCGGCAGCCGGACGGTGACGCCGCCCGTGCTGGCCGCCGCACGCTACGGCGAGGTGCTGGTCCTGTTCCACGACGAGCTGACGTATCCGGAGCCGACGGGCTTCTGGACGACCGGGCAGCGGGCCTCGCGCCTCTCCATCGCGTGTCCCGGCGGATGCACCGACGGCGTGGCGCTGCGCGTCCACAGCGGCCGCCGCCCGAACCAGCTCCACCTGCAGGCCTTCGGGTGGACCCGCGACGTCCCGCTCGTGCCCGAGACCCAGGTGACCGTGACGGTCCCGCCGCCGCCGGCCGGTGGCGTCGTGGAGCTCGACACCAACACCACGACCGGCTTCGTGCCGGTCGACATCGACCCGGCCCTGCACGATCGGCGCTTCCTCGGAGCGTGGATCGAGGTCTCGCTGCCGGCGAAGGAGACGCCATGACCTCCATCGCGGATCTGCGTCGCGACTACCGCGCCCGCGCGCTCTCGGAGCGCGAGGTCCACGCCGACCCCATCGCGCAGTACCGCCAGTGGCTCGACGAAGCCGTGTCGGCCTCGCTCGTGGACGCCACGGCCATGACGCTCGCCACGGCCTCGCGCGAGGGCGTCCCGTCGGCCCGGATCGTCCTGCTCAAGGACGTGGGACCGGCCGGCTTCGTCTTCTTCACGAACTACGAGAGCGCGAAGGGCGCCGAGCTCCTGGCCAACCCGCACGCGTGCCTCGTGAGCTTCTGGGCCGATCTGGAACGGCAGGTCAGGATCAGGGGCACCGTGTCGCAGGTGGACGCGAGCGTGTCGGACGCATACTTCGCCTCACGCCCCCTCGACAGTCAGCTCGGGGCGTGGGCGTCGCCGCAGAGCCAGGTCATCCCGGACCGCGCGACGCTGGAGCAGCGGCTGGCCGACGTCACGGCCCGCTACGGCGACGGGCCGGTGCCGCGTCCCGCACACTGGGGCGGGTTCCTGGTCGCGCCGGAATCGATCGAGTTCTGGCAGGGCCGTCCCAACCGGCTGCACGACCGGCTGCGCTACCGCCGCGACGGGGCCGGCTGGACGCTCGAGCGCCTCGCGCCCTGACGCGGCGTCCCGGGCCGCCGGCCCCTAGAAGTCGATGGCGCCCTCGCCGACCTTCACCGCCGCCCCGCCCACGTGCACGCGGCCGATGTCGGAGGGGACCGTCGCCTCCACCCGAATCTGGATACGGCTCGGGCGCCCCATCTTCACGCCCTGCATGCTGACGATGTCGCCGGCCGCCGCCAGCGGCACCACCTGGTGACGGACCAGATAGCCGCCGAGCGGGCCGCTGGCGCCGCCCGTGGCGGGATCCTCGACCACACCGGCCTCCGGCGCGAACATGCGGCTGTAGACGGTGGCGCCGTCATCGCCGCGCTCGGGGCTGAAGACGAACACCCCGATGAACCCTTCGGGGAACGCGCTCGTGAGCCGGCGAAAGGCGGCGGCGTCGGGCTCGCACCGGTCCACCGCCCGGCGTGTCGCGAGCGGCATGTAGAAGAACGGCGCGCCGCACGACGCCTCTTCGATCGGCAGGCCCGTGTCCTCCCAGGCCCCCCGCTCGGCGTGCACGGCGGCCAGGACATCGGCGGGCGCCGCGACCGGCGTGCGGAACTCCGGCCGTCCCTGGTCCATCCAGGCGCGCGCCAGCCGGCCGCCGTCCCATTCGAGCCCGACGGGTACGGGCCCCACGTTCAGGCCGAAGACCCAGCGCTCACGGTCGCGGGGAATCCGCCCGGCCGCCGCGAGGGCGAAGGTGCTCCCGACGGTGGGATGGCCGGCCATCGGCATCTCGCGGGCCGGCGTGAAGATCCGCATCCGGACATCGGTGTCCGACGCCTCGGCCGGCAGCACGAACGTGCTCTCGGCGAAGTTCATCTCGTTGGCCAGGCGCTGCATGTCGCGGGTGTCGAGGCCCGCGGCCTCGAGGAACACCGCCAACTGGTTCCCCTCGAACGGGCGCGTGGTGAAGACGTCGTAGTGCAGGTAGCGCGCGCTGGGCATGGCGCTACACTAACACCTGGTCATGTCACAGTCCGACTCACCGCTCGTCGTCGCCATCACCGGCGCGTCCGGTGTCGTCTACGGCGTCCGCCTGCTGGAACGCCTCCGCGAGGCCGGGGTGCCCTCACACCTCGTGATGAGCCGCTGGGCGATCCAGACGATGCTGCAGGAGACCGACTACACCGTGGACGCGGTGAAGCGCCTGGCCGACCAGGTGCACGGCGTGGACGACTTCGGCGCGTCGATCTCGAGCGGGTCGTTCCTGACGCGCGGCATGGTCGTGGCCCCGTGCAGCATGCGCACCCTGGCGGCGATCTCGACCGGCAGCGGCACGAACCTCGTGCACCGGGCCGCCGACGTGGTGCTGAAGGAACGGCGGCGGCTGGTGCTCCTGCCCCGCGAGGCGCCGCTCAGCGACATCCACCTGGAGCACATGCTGCGGCTGTCCCGGATGGGCGCCGTCATTTTCCCGCCCGTGCCCGCCTTCTATCAGCGGCCGGCCACGGTGGCCGATCTCGTGGACCACACCGTCATGCGCGTGCTGGATCAGTTCGGCCTGCACCTGGACGCGGCCGGGCGGTGGTCGGGCCGCACGCCCGCGGGCGCCGCGCCCCCGCGCTGACCCCCCGCCTGGGCGCACCGGGGGCCAGCCCCTGGACTACACTCGCGGGATGCGCACGCGAGCTCTCATCTCCCTGGTCGTCCTCGGCGCCGTGGCCGCCTGCTCCTCGCCGCCGGCGGCCCCCGAACCCGCCGCCGCTCCGGCCGCCGAGCGCAAGTACCTCCTGGAACGCGTGGACGACGCGGCCATCGCCCAGATCTACGCGGACGGCTTCAACGACCTCGCGCTGAACGAGAAGCGGCTCGTCTACCACCTCGTGCAGGCCGCCATCGCCGGCCGCGACATCTACTGGGATCAGCGCTACGTGCACAACCTGGAGATGCGGGGCGTGCTGGAGCAGATCGTCAGCCACGGCGCCGGCATCGACACGCCGACCCTCGACGAGATCACGCGCTACACCAAGCTGTTCTGGCTCAACACCGGGCCCTATAACAACCTCACCGCGCGCAAGTTCGTCCTCGCGTGCACCCCCGAGGCCTTCGCGGCCGCCGCGGCCAAGGCCGCGGCCAACGGCGCGACGTTCGCCACCGCCGCCGGCGAGTCGCTGGAGCAGATGCTGACCAGGATGCAGCCGCTCTTCTTCGACGCGAGCGTCGATCCGATGGTCACGCAGAAGACCCCCGAGGGGGGCAAGGACATCCTGCAGGCGAGCTCCAACAACATGTACTCGGGCGTGTCGATGGCCGACCTCAAGGGCTTCAAGGAGCAGCACGGCCTGAACTCGCGCCTGGTCAAGCGGAACGGACGGCTCGTCGAGGAGGTCTACAAGGTCGGGGGCAAGTACGACGTCCAGATCCGGGGCATCATCGGCCACCTCGAGGCCGCGCAGGCCTTCGCGCCGCCGACCATGAAGGAGGCGCTCGCGAAGCTCGTGCAGTGGTACCGCACCGGCGAGGATGCCGACCGCAAGGCCTACGACATCGCCTGGGTGGCCGACAAGAACTCGCCCGTGGACACGATCAACGGCTTCATCGAGGTCTACATGGACCCGCGGGGCGTGAAGGGCTCGTGGGAAGGTCTCGTCTACTACGTCAACAAGCAGAAGACGATCGACATCGAGAAGCTGGCGTCCAACGCGCAGTGGTTCGAGGACCACATGCCGTGGGCGGACGAGTGGAAGAAGGCCGGCGTGAAGGGCATCACGGCCACGGCCATCGACGTCGTCGTCGAAACCGGTGAGTCGGGGCCGATCACGCCCATCGGCATCAACCTGCCGAACGACCAGAAGGTGCGCGAGGAGTACGGCAGCAAGTCCGTGTCGCTCTCGAACGTGAACGAGGCCTACGACAAGTCGACCACGCCGGAGTTCCGCAAGGAGTTCGCGTGGGCGCCGGAGGAGGTGGACCGGGCGAACCGCTGGAGTGCGTTCGCGGGCGAGCTCACGACCAACATGCACGAGGTGATCGGCCACGCCTCGGGCAAGAACAACGTCGCCGATCCGGTCAAGGCGCTGAACCCGCACGGCTCGGCGCTCGAGGAGGGCCGCGCGGACCTCGTCGCCCTCTACTTCCTGCCCGATCCCAAGCTGGTGGAGCTGGGCATCGTCAAGGCCGAGGACCAGGACGCGATCGTGCGGGCCGAGTACGAAGGCTACACGAAGAACGCGCTCGTGCAGTTGCGGCGGGTCCGGCAGGGCTCGCAGATCGAGGAAGACCACATGCGCAACCGCCAGATGATCGTGCGGTGGCTCATGGCCAACACCAAGGCCATCGACGTCCGGGAGCGCGACGGCAAGACCTTCTACGTGATGGTGGACCCGGCGGCGTTCCGCGAGGGCGTCGGCCGGCTGCTCGCCGAGGTGCAGCGCATCAAGGGCACGGGCGACGCCGCGGCCGCCAGGACGCTGTTCGAGACCTACGGCGTGCACTTCGATCCGGCGCTGCGCGACCAGGTCGTGGCCCGGGTAGACAAGCTGAGCCTGCCGTCCTACACGGGGTTCGTCCAGCCGAAGCTGACGGCGACGACCGACGCCAGCGGCGCCATCACGGACGTGACGATCTCGTATCCGATGGACCTGGCCGCCCAGATGCTCGACTACTCGCGCGCGAACGCCAGCCTGAAGTAGGCGCCGCCGCCGGCGACGCCCGGGCCCCGGCCGTGGCATCATGTCGTCGCCCATGAGCGCCCGCTCGTATCGCGCCGGCCAGACGGTCGAGGACTACTGCCGCGCGTGCAAGGTGGACCGGATCCACACGATCGTCGTGGTGGACGGCCAGCAGCAGCCGCTTCGGGTCACCTGCGACTACTGCGGCAGCGAGCACAACTTCCGGGGCGGCGGCCGGACCGTCGTGCCCGGCGCCCCGGCTCCCGCCGTCCCCCGTCCCGCCGCGAACGCCGCCGAGACAGCGCGCGCGCCCCGGCCAGCCGTGTCGTCCGGCCCGCCGCTCCCCCTCGTGAGCGACCGTGAAATCTCGGAGCCCCGCATGAGCGACCCCGCCCCGGCCAGCCTCGAAGCCCTGTTGCGCAAGGTGATCCGCGAGGAGGCCGGCCTCACGGCCGTGGCCCCGGCCGAGAAGTGGCGGGGCGGCGACTTCGTGCTGCGCCCGGGCCGTCCGGGCGTGCAGGAGAAGAGCTGGCCGATCGAGACCTTCTTCCACAAGGTCGTGATGCTCAGGAACCGGCTGCGCACGCTGGAGCAGCAGGTGAACGCCTCGGACCTTCCGGACGACCAGAAGGTGAAGCTGCAGGGTTACATCACCGGCTGCTACGGGACGCTCACGAGCTTCAACGTCCTCTTCGCGGACGAGGACGATCGCTTCGTCGGGGCCTCGACGGACTGACCGGACGCCGGATCCCTTCCTCCGGCTTCCCAGGGTGCGCTTCAGTCCTGCTGAGACGCGACCCGCCTACTGACGCTGTACGATCATCTCCGCCGGACGAAGGCGTCGGGACGTGGTGCCGCCCGGATGGATCCCTTCCTCCGGCTTCGCCTGCTGACGCTGTACGATCATCTCCGCCGGACGAAGGGATCCATCCGGACGGCACCACAAGTGGGAGTGGAGATGAGCGCTGACCGACGAGAGCGTCCGAGAGGCAGGGCCGCGACGGCTGGACTGATCGCGGCGTGTGTGCTCGCGGCGGCGACGATGCCCGGGCTGCGGGCCCAGAACAGGCCACGGGCACGGGCGCTGGGCGTGCCCTTCCACGGCACGCCAGGCGCGCTGAACGCCATCACCGACGTGGCCGGCGTGGAGGTGGGACACGCGACGATCGTCCGCGGCGAGGGCCCGCTGGTCGTCGGCCAGGGCCCGGTGCGGACGGGTGTCACGGCGGTGCTGCCGCGCGGCAAGCGGTGGGCGCCGGTCTTCGCCGGCTGGTTCGCCGGGAATGGCTTCGGCGAGATGACAGGTGCGCCGTGGGTCGTGGAGGGCGGCGTGCTGGGCGGCCCGGTCATGATCACGGGCACCTACTCGGTGGGCGTCGTCCGCGACGCGGTGAACTCGTGGTTCCACGAGGTGCTGCACCAGCCGATCCCGTGGCACCAGCCAGTGGTCGGCGAGACCTCCGACGCCTTCCTGAACGACGGCCAGGGCCAGCACGTCACGAAGGCCCATGCCTTCGCGGCGCTGAACGACGCGCGGACGGGGCCCGTGGCGGAGGGCAACGTGGGCGGCGGCACGGGCATGGTCGCGCACGGCTTCAAGGGCGGCATCGGCACGTCGAGCCGCCTGGTGGACCGCTACACGGTCGGGGTCCTCGTGCAGGCCAACTACGGCACGCGCGAGAGCCTCACCATCGCCGGCGTGCCGGTCGGCCGCGAAGTTCAGGGCGCCGCGCGCCAGGGCGGCGCCGGGGCCGCCGCGCCGGACGACCGCGAGGGCTCCATCATCGTCGTCGCCGCCACCGACGCGCCGCTCCTGCCCCACCAGCTCGAACGGGTCGCACGCCGCGTGCCCATGGGCATCGCCCGGATGGGCGGCACGGCGTCCAACGGCTCTGGCGACATCTTCATCGCCTTCTCCACGGCGAATGAGGGCGCGTCAGCGGAGTCGGGCGAGACCCCCATCGTGTGGTTGCCGAACAACGACCTCTCGCCCATCTTCGAGGCCACGGTGGACGCCACCGAGGAGGCGATCGTGAACGCGCTCGTCGCGGCCGAGACGATGACGGGCATCGACGGGCACACGGTGCACGCGCTGCCAATCGATCAGCTGCAGGCGATTCTCAAGAAGTACAACCGCTTCTCCCCCACGCCTTGAACCGCCGGCCCGCGCACCGAGTTCACGGCGTCAAGGGGGCCATCGAGCGGAAAGTGCGAGGACGGTCCGTCTGGTTACACGGCTGGCGGCCCGTGGGGCTCGTGGCCTCACGGCTCGCAGCAGGGCACGCCGTCCGTCGGGCATCGACCGCGACTCGGAACGCAGGAGGCAGGGCCAGCCATGGCAACGGTGACACTTCAGACGCGCCTGCTGGACGTGGACGGGTTCGACATTGTCGATCCCGCCGTCACCTTCCGGCTGCAGTCCACCACCGCGCCGACCACGCGGAACACGACCGTCGAGGCCCGGGGCATGCCGCTGGTCGTCCCGGTGGAGGCGCCGGGCGGCAGCGGCCTCACCATCCGGATCTCGCCGAGCCGGTATCGCGACGCCGGCGTGGTCGGCAGTCCAACAGCCGGCCGGCTGTCACTCCATCCCGTGGTCCTCGCGCGACGCCCGCGGGAATGGCAGCCCGCCTTCGATGCGTGGAGCGCGCTGCCTGCGGAGTTCGCCGGGCTGAAGACGCTCCTCGAAGATTCGAAGCGGTTTCAGGTGGGACGGGTGTCCGAGCCGGGGCAGTTCGTCGGAGCCCGCTACGACGCCGTGGACGGGAGTGACGAGTCGAGCGCCCTGGCCAAGATGTGCCTGCTCAACCTCTGCTCGCGCCTGCGGACCGAGGCCATCCCGGGTGGGAGCGGCGTATGGCAGGGCGGCATCACCGAGTTGCTGCAGGCGCAGCAGGACCGTATCTTCGGTCTGGTCCGGGCGTCGTTCTTCGACCACGTCGCGCGCCTGGCCAGGAAGGGTGCCGGCGGGTACTCCAGGTCCAACGCCGAAAACCATCGTCACCGCGTGGAAGCCCTCGTGGGCGTCGAGCAGGTCGGCGACATGGCCAGCATCAAGAGCGGCGACAGCAAGGCGAACATCCAGCTGACCGTGGCCAAGGTCACGTACCGCGGGGCCGCGGCGTTCGTCGTGGACGCGGACATCGACGAGGACGGGACCCTCCTCGGCCACACCTTCGAGTTCATCCGCAATTTCCTGACGAAGCACGAGACGCACCCGATCGACATCCACGAGAGTCTGCGCCAGCGCTTCGCCGACGCCGTGCTCGGGTACGGTCTGGATCCGCGGCAGCCGGTCGGCGTCGTGACGGCCCGCATCATCGCCGCTGCCGCCGTTGCCGCGCCGACGGCGCATCCCACCGCGCCCGCCGCCATCGCACCGGCCGGCGCCCGCGGCCCCGCGCGCATTGCCGTCGTGGGCGACTCGGTGCCCTGGGGGCAGGGCCTGCTGCGAGCGCAAAAGATGCACGAACTGGTGGCCAACGCCTACGCCACCGTCGGGCCGCGGCCGGCGACGACGCTCGTCGCCCACTCGGGCGCCGTCATCGGGGTGGGCACGAGCAGCACCGCCTCGGTGTGCGACGGCGAGGTGCCGAAGGGACGGCCCACGATCCTGCAGCAAGTGGCTGCCTTCGACGCCGCCGAGGCCCGAGCGACCGACCTCGTCATCGTCAACGGCGGGATCAACGACGTGGACATCCGCGTCATCCTGAATCCCCTGACCAGCACGACCACATTGGCGGACAAGACCGCGCGGGCCTGCGGCGACGACCTCCTCGTGCTCCTGATGGCCGCGCTGACGCGGTTCCCGGCCGCGCGGCTCGCCGTGCTCGCCTACTACCCCATCCTCAGTCCGCTGAGCCGGTTCGGCGAGGGCCCACAGTTCGTGGCGGCCCTCGGTGCTCCGATGGCGCTGCCCTTCGCGACCGGTGGGGCCGCGGCCACCTTCTCCGTGTGGGACAAGATCGTCGACAACTGCCGGGTGTTCCATCAGGCGTCCGCGCAGGCGATCCGGCGGGCCGTGCAGGCCGCAAACGGCGGCGCGGCCGGGCGCTGCGTGCTCGTCGATCCCGGCTTCACCGACGAACAGGCCGCACTCGCACCAGATGCGCGGCTCTTCGGCATCAACGTGGACCTGTCGCCGCAGGATCCCGTGGCCCGCCAGCGCCGGCTCGCGTGCGACCGTTGCGAGAAGGACCTACTCCGCAGGGAAGTGTGCCACCGCGCGTCCGCGGGCCATCCGAATCCGCGAGGCGCCGAAGACTATGCAGCGGCGATCATCGCCGCGCTGTCACGTTCGGACGCGGTGCCGGTCAAGCGGCGAACGCGCCAGCCTGCGAGGGCGCGCGCGCGCGGCCGACGGTCGTAGGACCAGCGCGCGACGGAGCGCCGGCTGCTGCCGGAACCTGGCTCCAAGAGGTCCGGCCGTGGTCGCGCGCCTCGCCGCCCGGCTCAGAACGATCCGAAGGCCGAGCCGACCACCAGCACCGCCACGATGGCGAACAGCGGGCCGACCACCGACACCATGAACATGTCGTAGTAGGCCTCGCGGTGCGTCAGGCGGCAGATGCCGAGCATGGTGATGACGGCGCCGTTGTGCGGGAGCGAGTCGAGCCCGCCGCACGCGATGGCCGCCACGCGGTGCAGGAGCTCCGGGCTGATGCCGGCCGCCGCGGCGGCGGCCGTGTAGGTCTTGGCGAGCATGCCGAGCGCGAGGCCCAGGCCGCCGGCGGCCGATCCGGTGAGGCCCGCCATGATGTTCACGGCAATCGCCTCGTTGACGAGCACGTTCGACGTGAGCGCGCCGAGCGCGACCTGCACGGTGGCGAAGCCCGCCAACGACGCGATGACGGCGCCGTAGGCGATCTCGGACGCGGTGTTGAAGATCGGCAGCATCGAGGCGTACGTGCCCTCGTTGAGCGACCGGCGCAGGTCCTGCCAGCGCGGCCAGTGCAGGACGAGCGCCGTCACGTTGGCCAGACCGAGCGCCGTGACCAGGGCCCAGAGCCCGCGGACGTCGTTGGGCCCGACGCTTCCGAACTTCGCCTCCTTCAGGTACCCGAGATCCATCACGGGGATGATCCACCACGTCATGGCGACGTTGCCGACGAGCACCATCATCAGCGGGAGCAGGGCCAGCAGGAGCGGCGGCTCTGCCGTCGCCGCCTGCTGCTCCAGCGCGTCCGCCGGGTGCGTGCCGTAGCCCTCGCCGGCCGCGGCCGCCTGCCGGGTCCGCCGGTGGAGCCACCAGGCTCCGAAGAGGAACATCACGAGCCCGCCGATAGTGCCGACGCCGGGGGCCGCGAAGGCATCGGTGCCGAAGAAGGCGATGGGAATGGCGTTCTGGATGGAGGGAGTCCCGGGGATGCCGCTCAGCGTGAACGTCGCGCCGCCCAGGAGCACGGCCGCGGGAATGAACCGCTTGGGCGTGTGCGAGTCGCGGAACAGCGCCGTGGCCACCGGGTAGGCCGCGAAGATGACGACCAGGACGGAGACCCCGCCGTAGGTCAGGATCGCGCACGCCAGCACGATCGAGAGCACGGCCTGCCGGGCGCCGAGATGCCCGACGATCCACCGGGCGATGGCGGACGCCGACCCCGAGTCGGTCATCAGCCGGCCCAGGATCGCGCCGAGCATGAAAAGCGCGAAGTAGCCGGTCACGAAGCCGCCGAGGCTGCGCATGTACACCTGCGTCAGGACCGCGAGCAGGCGCGTCTCGCCGCCGATCAGGGCGGCGAGCAGGGCCAGCAGAGGCGCGACGAGCAGGACGTTGAAGCCCCGGTACGCCGCGTACATCAGCAGACCGAGGGACAGGAGGATGCCGAGGACGCCGATCATGCGCGGGAAGCATCGCCGAGAAGCCCCTCGAGCGCAAGCGCGCACGCGCGTCCGGGGCGGGCCGCCCGCCTCACAGCGGACGCTTGAAGCCGACGTGCGTGGGTCGGAAGCCGAGGCGTTCGTAGAAGCGCTGCGCGTCCACGCGCGACACGTCGGACGTGAGCTGCGCGAGCTGGCAGCCGGCGGCGCGGGCGCGGTCCAGCGCCGCCTCGATCAGGCGCTCGCCGACGCCACGGCCGCGATGGGCGGCGGCCACGCGCACGCCCTCGATCTGCGCGCGAAGGGCTCCGGCGCGGCTAAGACCCGGAATGATCGTGAGCTGCAGGCAGCCGACGACCATGCCGTCCATCTCCGCCACGAGCAGCAGGTTGCCGCCCTGGGCCTGCATCGCGTCGAACGCGTCGAGGTACGCGGGCGCGACGTCGTCGCCGGCGATCTCGCGCGCGGCCCCGAGGGCGTCGTCGGCCAGCAGCCGCACCACGGCCGCGAGGTCCACGCGCCCGCCGGCGCGGATCGTCAGCTCGGGAGCCTCGGCCATCCGCCCTCGCCCGCCACGTGCGTGAGGCGCACGAGGGACGTCACCCCATCGTCGCGAGTTCGTCGTAGGCGATGGTCAGGGCCAGGCCCAGGCGGGGCTTCTGGCCGCCGAAGTGCTCGAACCCCGCGAGCGTGTCCACCTTGGCGAGGGCGTCCTTGGGACGGCCCTCCTTCCGGGCGCGCCGGGCGTAGTCGATCACGGCCGTGAAGTAGTCGCGCTGGTAGAGCAGGTCCGGCCGGGTGCCGATGAACGGGTAGCCCGCCTCGGCGTGCCCGTAAACGTACAAGGCGTCCGCCGGATAGTGCGGGGCCATCTGCTCCAGGACCGTGATCCAGCCGTGCACGGAGGCGCCGGCGGGCGCGTCCACGTTCGGATACCCCCGGTTGTTCAGCAGATCGCCCAGGTGGACGACGTTGGCCTGTTCGAAATGGATGGAGGCATCGCCGCCCGTGTGCGCGGGCCCCCAGTGGGTCGCGCGGATGGTCTCGTCGCCCAGCGTGACGCTCCACGTCTTCGTGAACGTGGCGTCCGGCAGCGTGACCTGTGCCTTCGCGCGCTCGGCGGCCACGCGCTGGTTCTCCTTGGAGCGCTCGTGGGCCACGATCTGCTTCGCGGCCGGCCTCAGCACGCCGTTCCCGCCCGTGTGATCGGGATGGTGATGGCTGTTCACGAGGACGTCGATCTGGCGCGGGCTCCGTTCCTTGAGCCCGGCGAGGAGGTTCGGCGCCGTGTCGGCGAACTGGCTGTCCACCACCAGCAGGCCGTCCTTGCTGACGAGCCAGCCGATGGTGCCGCCGCGCTGGTTGAAGATGCCCACGTTGCGACGGAGCGGCGTGAAGATCGCCGGCGACGGTGGAGGCGCCGCCCCCTGCTGCGCGCGCGCCGCCGAAGGCGCGGCGGCCGCCGGCAGCGCCAGCGCGGAGGTCTTCACGAAGTTGCGACGTGTCCACGGCATGCGGTCCCCTCTTTCGTGTGCGGGCGGCCCTCCGGAGCACCGCCCGTGCGACTGCGGGATTATGTCCCGGGATCGCCGCCGGCGTGGCAACCGTCGGAGGCCCCGGTCCGCCGCAAGACCTACCCCCGCGTGCGCCAGTCGCCGATGTGCCGCTCGATGACGGCCGCGCACGCCAGCACGTGGGCATCCATGAACGGCGCGCCCGCCACCTGCACGCCAATCGGCAGGCCCTCCGCGCTCCGTCCCGCCGGCACCACCGCCGCGGGCAGCCCGAGGAGGTTGCCCCACTGGGTGTAGCGCGTGGCCTCCAGATACCCCACCTCGCGGCCGTTCACTACCCAGACACGCTCGTCATGGCGGAACGCCGGGCCGATGCTGACGGGCGACAGGAGCAGCCGCCCGCCGAGCTGGCGTGACACCGACGCGCGCAGCTCGTCGCGCGCGATGAGCGTCGTCGCGAGCTCGAGCGCCGTGAGCGACCGTCGCGGCCCGCGCTCCAGGTGCAGGGCTCCGGGAATCGGGAGCCCACGCACGCCCTCGCCATACGCGCCGGCCAGCAGCAGTTCGCCGACGTCGCCGAAGACCACGTTCCAGAGCGTCACCGCGTCGTCGAGCCCCGCCGGCACGCGGGCCTGGGTCGCCCAGCCCGCGGCGGCGAGCCCGTCGACGGCGGCGGCGATGGCACGACGGGTTTCTGGGGTGGTCGGTGCCTCGGGATGGCTGTCGCACCACCACGCCGTGGCCTCGGCGGCGAACGGCATCGCCTGGCCGGTCGCCCCGAGGGGATCCCCGGCATCCCAGCCCGCGAGCACGCTGTCGAGCAGTTGGAGATCGCCAATCGTGCGCGCGATCGGACCCACGACGCCGATGAGCGCGAAGGGCCCGAGGCACGGCGGCTGGTGGCCGGTGGCCGGGATGCGTCCCGGCGTCGGCTTCAGGCCGCAGAGCCCCGTGAAGTGCGCGGGCACCCGGATCGACCCGCCGCCGTCGCTGCCGATGCCGGCCGCCGAGCAGCCCGCGGCGATGGCCGCCGACTCCCCGCCGCTCGATCCCCCGGGCGTGCGGGAGAGGTCCAGCGGATGGCTCGTGCGCCCGTGCAGCGGGTTCACGGTCTCGTAGCCCATGAGCATCTCGGCGACGTTGGTCGTGCCGAGCACGATCGCGCCCGCCGCGCGCAGCCGCTGGACCACCACCGCGTCGCCGGTCGCCGTGACACCAGCACGGGCGGGACTCCCGGTCTCGCAGCGCAGGCCGGCCACCTCGATGGCGCTTTTCACCGTGACGGGCACGCCGCCGAGCGGGCCGCGCGCCTCGCCGCGGGCGGCGCCCTCGTCCTGGCGGCGAGCCTCCTCCCGAGCCGCGTCGGCCGCGACGTCCACGAACGCGCCGAGCGCGCCGTCCACCTCGGCGATGCGCGCGAGATGGAGATCGACCAGCTCGAGGGCGGAGATCTCGCCGGCCGCCACGAGGCGGGCCAGCGTCCGGGCGTCGCGGGTCAGGAGATCGGGCGCCGGCGGCAGTCCCCGGTCGTAGGTGGCGGGTTCCGATGAGTCGCGGGTCATCGAGACGCATTCTGCCCCACGGACCAGGGTGCATGAGCCGCGGGCGAGGGGCCGTCCGGCACGGCCCGTCGGCGCGCGGCCTAACCGGTTGGAGCCTCGCACCGTCTGAGCGGAGGAACGGCCCGTGCCCGGGCCGTCCGGAGGGCAGACGACGTGATCACGTCCGTGCGACTGGCCATCAGGCAGTGGGCCGAACGGCCGCTCGTGGCGCTGGCGGCCATCGTGTCGCTCGCGCTGGGGATCGGCGCCAACACCGCCATCTTCACCGTGCTGCACGGCAGCATCCTGCAACCGCTGCCCTATGCGGAGCCCGACCGCCTCGTGGGCCTCTGGGAGACCAGCCGCGACGAGGATCACCGCAGCCTCGCGCCGGCCAACTTCGCTGACTGGCGCCGGCTCACGACCGCGTTCGACGGCATGGCCGCGTACGGCAACGTGCCCGGCACCCTGTCCGGCGTGGGCGAGGTCCAGCGCCTGCGCGCCGTGGCCGCCTCCGCGAACCTGTTCGGGGTGCTCGGCGTCCAGCCGATCGCGGGCCGGCGGATGGCCGCCGGCGACGATGCCGCGGGCGCGACGCCCACGGCGATGGTGACCGAGGGCCTGGCCCGCCGCCTCTTCGGCTCGCCGCAGGCGGCCGTCGGCACGATCCTCACCGTGGACGACGTCGCCTACACGACGGTGGGCGTGCTGGGTGGGCCCCTCGAGCTCCCGAACACGCGCGACGCCGAGATCTGGCTCAGCGGCATCGACGGGCTGCCGCGCAGCGAGGCGTTTCCGCAGGGCCTGGCCGGCGTCCGGGACTCACACTTCATCCGCGCCGTCGGCCGCCTCCGCCGCGGCGTGTCCATCGGCCAGGCGCAGGCGCAGTTGACAGCGGTGATGGACGCCCTGGCCACGGAGTATCCGGCGACCAACGCCGGCCTCGGCGCCCGCATCGTTCCCTTGCAGGAGGACCTCGTCGGCGGCGTGCGGTCGCTCGTGTGGATCCTGCAGGCCGCGGTCGCGGTGCTGCTGCTCATCGCGTGCGCGAACGTCGCGCACCTGCTGCTGGGGCAGGCCGCCGCGCGGCGCGACGAGCTGGCGACGCGCCTGGCGCTCGGCGCCACGGAGGGCCGGATCGTGCGCCAGTTCCTGGCCGAGACCCTCGTCATCGCCGTTCCCGGCGGCGCCGCCGGCATCGCGCTGGCCGTGGCCGGCATCCGCGCGCTGCTGCTGGCCGCGCCGGCCGAGCTGCCGCGGCTGCGGGAGGTGGCGGTGGACGGCGTCGTCCTGGCGTTCGCGTGCGTGGTCACGCTCGGCACCACGCTGGTCTTCGGCCTGGTGCCGGCCTGGCAGGCGGCCCGCGACGGCGCCCGTGTGACGCCGGGCGCGCGCGGCGTCGCCGGCTCGCGCACGGTGCGCCGCTGGCACCACGGCCTGGCCGTCGGCGAACTGGCCCTGGCGGAAGTGCTGCTGGTGGGCGCGGCGCTGCTGCTCGTCAGCTTCGCGAACGCCACGCGCGTGGACCTCGGCTTCCAGACCGACGGGCGCGTGGGCGCCGAGCTGAGCCTGCGCAACGACTACATCCGGACCGTCGCCCCCAACGGCGACATCGACCCGGCGCTGAAGTTCCGGTTCGTGGACCGTGTGCTCGACGCCCTGGCCGGGACCGACGGCGTCCGCGCGACCGCGGCCGGCTTCGCCGCGCCGATGTCGGGCCTGCCCAACCGCGGCGTCCGGATCGAGGGCGACCCCGAGCCCCCGCCTGACGTCCGGCCGTCGGCGGATTTCCAGATCGTGACGCCCGACTACTTCCGCGCGACCGGCATGACCCTCGTCGCGGGTCGCGCGTTCACCGCGACGGACACGGTGGACCGGCCCCCCGTCGCCATCGTCAATCAGGCGTTCGCCAGCCGCTTCTTCGCCGGCCGGGATCCGATCGGACACGTCGTCACGTTCGGCAGCGACCGGCGTCACGAGGTGGTGGGCGTCGTGGCCGACGCGCGGTTCGAATCGCCGGAGGCGCCCGCCGAGCCGACCTTCTTCCTGCCCCTCCACCAGAACATCGAGCGGTGGAGCGCGCTGTCGTTCGTCGTCTGGTCCGACCGTCCGGACGCGGCGCCAGCGGCGCTGGCGGCGGCCATTCACGCGGCCGATCCGCTGCAGCCGATCGCGCGGGTGGGTCGCTTCTCCGAGCGGCTGTCGGCCGCGCTGGCGGCGCGGCGCTTCAACACCTGGCTGCTCGGCCTCTTCGCGGCCGTGGCTCTCGCGCTGGCCGCCATCGGCGCCTACGGCGTGATGGCCTACGCCGTGGCCAGCCGGACCCGCGAGATCGGCGTGCGGGCGGCGCTCGGCGCGCGCCCGGTCGATCTCGGCGGCCTGCTGCTCCGGCAGTGCCTGGGCATGGCCTCGGTGGCCGCCGTCCTCGGCACGGCGGGGGCGCTGGCGTTGACGCGGTTCATGGCGTCGCTCCTCTACGACGTCGCCCCACGCGACGCGACGACGATGGCTGGGGCGTCACTCGTCGTGATCGCGGTGGCCGTGGCCGCGGCCGTCGCGCCGGCCCGGCGCGCGATGCAGGTCGATCCGATCGCGGCGATGCGCGACGGCGCCTGACGCGCGGGCGGGCCGCGCCTCGGCCACCGTGCCCCACGCTATACTCCGCCGATGCCGTGGGTCCCGGTCCGCCTCGCGTCGTTCGCGATCGCGGTGGTGGCGGCGTGGTCGTCCCTCGCCGCTGCCGACACGTATCCTCGCCAGCCCGGTGTCGACGCGCGACACTACGTCTTCCGCCTCACGCTCCTGACCGGCGACGCGAACGCGATCCAGGGCGAGGCCGCGGTCACGGTCAGACTGCTCGACAACGACGTCCGTGCGCTGAAGCTCGATCTGGCCTCGCCGCGCGCCGACGGCAGGGGCATGACCGTGACCGGTGTCACGGCAGGCGGCGCCGCCGTCGCCTTCACGCACCGTGAGAACCGGCTGCACCTGCCGCTGCCGGCCGGACTCGCCGCCGGCCAGGACGTGACGTTCACCATCACCTATCGGGGCGTGCCGGCGGACGGCCTGCGCCTCGTCGACAACATCCACGGCGAGCGGACGGCCTTCAGCGAGAACTGGTACAACCGCGCCCGCCAGTGGCTGCCGATGATCGACCACGTGGCCGAGAAGGCCACCGGGGAATTCATCGTGACCACGCGGGCCGACTATCAAGTCGTGGCCAACGGCGCCATCGTCGAGACGGTGGATCTCGGCGACGGACGGCGCCGCACGCACTGGCGGCAGGACGTGCCGATCTCGCCCTGGCTCTTCGCCGTGGGCATCTCCCGCTTCGCCGTCCGGCACGCCGGCCTGGTGGGCGGCGTGCCGCTCGAGTACTGGGTGTTCCCGCAGGACGCCGAGAAGGGTTTCGCGCTCTTCGAGCAGGATGCCCGACGGTCGTTCGAGTTCTTCGCCGGCCACATCGGGCCGTACGCCTACCAGAAGCTCGCCCACGTCGAGGCCGCCGGCATGAGCGGCGGCACCGAACACGCCAGCAGCATTTTCTACGGCGAGAAGGGCATCACGGCGGGCGCCGGGCCCGTCGTGCACGAGACCGCCCACCAGTGGTTCGGCGACGCGGTCACGGAGAGCGACTGGAACGACGTCTGGCTGAGCGAAGGCTTCGCGACGTACTTCACCCTGCTCTATACCGAGTACGCCGAGGGGCGCGATGCCTTCGCGGACGGCCTGCGTCGGAGCCGTGACCGGGTCCTGGCGCTCGAGCAGCGCCTGCCCGACACGCCCGTCGTGCACGTGAACCACGATGAAGCAGCGCGCGAGCCCAACAACCAGCTCGTCTACCAGAAGGGCGCGTGGACGCTGCACATGCTGCGCGAGCGGGTCGGCACCGAGGTCTTCTGGCGCGGGATCCGCGACTACTACCGCCGCTACGTGAACGCGACGGCCTCGACGGACGACTTCCGCCAGGTCATGGAGCACGCGTCCGGCCAGGACCTGACGTGGTTCTTCCGGCAGTGGCTGACCCGGGCGGGCGTGCCCGCGCTCGCGGGCTCGTGGCGGTACGATGCCGCGACCCGGGAGGTGGTGGTCACGGTCCGTCAGACGCAGGACGGCGATCCGTTCCGACTCTCGCTCGGCATCGGGCTCGTGGCCAGCGACGGTGCGCTGCCGGCCATCCGGACGATGGCCATCACCGATCGCGAGACGACCGTGCGATGGGCGGCTCCGGCGGCCCCGTCGGAGGTCGTCTTCGACCCGGACGTCGCAACCCTGGCCGAGTTCGGGAGCTTCGCGAGGGTCCCGTAGCGCCCCGACCAGGGCCGTGGGACGCCGCGCGCGACCATGGCGCGCCCGGCAGGGATCGAACCTGCGACCCCCGGCTTAGAAGGCCGGTGCTCTATCCAACTGAGCTACGGGCGCGTCGGTCCATCCTAGCAGCCCGGCGCGCAGGCGTCCCCCCGCGCCGCGCCGGAGCGTCGCGTGCCCGTGCACTACAATGGCGGACGCGGTCGAGGCGAGCGTCCCCTGTCGCTCTGCCGCGGAGGGGACATGCCGCACGGGCGTGAGCTCGACTACCAGACGTGGCTCGAGGACGCGGAGCAGGCGGCCGCGGCCGGAGACCTCGCACGGGCCGAAGCGCTCCTGCGCGAGGCCGCGCGGGCGCAGGAAGACCACCTCGGCCCGGTGCACGCCGACCTCGCGAGCACCTTCAACAACCTCGGCATCGTCTGCGAGCAGAACGGACACCTCGAGGACGCCGAGGCCTTCTATCGCCGCGCGCTCGCGATCGCCACCGCCGTGGCCGGCCCCGCCGACCCGATCGTGGAGACGGCCGCGCGCAACCTGCGCGACTTCTGTGAGGCCAACGGCCGGCCGGTGGAGGACTGGCCGGGCATGAACGTCGCCGCGGCCGACGCGCCCGAGCCGCCCCCGGACGCGCCACCGCGGGCCGCGCCGCACCAATCCGCCGCGGGACCCGCGCCTCCCGAGGCTCACGGCGTCAACCGCCCCGCAACCGCCGCGCCGGCGCCGGCCGCTGGCGCCGCGCCGCCGCGCGCCGAGCCATGGCGGCCCCCAGCCTCGCCAGCACCACCCGCGGTGAAGGCGCCCCCACCACCCGCGCCGGGTGCCGGGACGGCCCCGACAGCGGCGACGCACGCACCGCGCGCGCCAAGCCGGCCGCCCGTGTTGTTCATGGTCGGGGTGGCCGCCGCGGCGCTCATCGCCACGGCCGTCGTCGCCGGACTGTGGCAGCCCTGGGCCGACGACGAGCCCGCGGCCAGGGACACGGCCGCCGCGAGCGGCCCCGAGGCCGCGGGGCCGGCAGCCGAGTCTTCGCCGCGCGTCGCGCCGCCCCCCGCCGCCGAGCCTGAACCGCCGCCCGCCGCCGCGACCGCCACGGCCGCGCCGTCCGGCTCACCGCCGCCACTCGACGCCCCCGCGCCCGTCAGCCCGACGCCGACGCCGCCTCCCACTGCGCCCGCGCCGAGGCCGTCAGCGGCGCCGCGTGCCAGCGCCGCGGCCCCGTCCGATGTCCGGGTCGTCACGGCCAGCGTGTGCGCGTCACTCAGTCCCGCGGCCGGATGGCGGTGCGCTCCGCTCGAGGACGCGACCGACGGCGACAGCGCGTCCTACTTCACGCGCATCGCCAGTCCGCGGCCGGTCCAGGTGCAGCACCTCTGGTTTGAGGACGGCCGCCTCGTCCACACGGCCCGCCTGTCCATCGGCGCCAATCCGACCGAGGGCTACCGGACCTACAGCCGGCAGCGGCTGCGTGCCGGGCGCTGGCGCGTGGAACTGCGGACGGCCGAGGGCGCCCTGCTGCACGAGGCCGCGTTCGACGTGCGGCCCTGAGGCGGGGGCCTGCGGGTCAGCCGCGCAGGCGCGCGGCCAGCCACGCGAGTTCGGAGAGCATGCCGTCCACGCGGCGCTCGTAGGCCGCATCGGTCGCCGTGCCGTCGGGGGCGAAGGCGTCCTGCACCCGCGAGACGGCCACGGTCTGCGGCAGGACGAACGCGCCCATGTAGACCAGCACGGTCACCAGCTGCGCCCAGGCGTTGACGCCACCGTGCCCGCCGGCCGACACCGTCACGATCGCCACGGGCTTGCGCTTGAACTCCGGCAGGAAGTAGTCCAGGGCGTTCTTCAGCGCGCCCGGATAGCCGTGGTTGTACTCGGGCGACACCACGACGAGCGCATCGGCGTCGCGGATCGCGGCGCCGAGCTCGACCAGTCCGGGCGGGGGCGGGTCGATGCGCCCGAGGCGCTCTTCCATCACGGGGAGGTCAATCGCCTGGAGATCGGCCAGCGTGGCCTCGACGCCGTCCATCCCCTCCAGCCGCCGCAGCACGAAGGACGCGACTCGTTCGCTCTGTCGGCCGCGCCGCACGGCGCCGAGGAGCACCAGCACTCGAAGCGTGGATGCCATGGCCGTTACGACGCCGGGCCGCGCCCGGCCGGTTCACCCGGGGACGCGCCCGCGGGTCAGCAGCTGACGCAGCGGTGGTTGTTCACGGCGCCGAGGCTCTCGAGCAGCTCGATGGCCTCGGGGTACGGCTGCACGCGCTGGACGGGCCCGTTGGCCATGTCCACGGTGGTCTGGCCCGTGCGGGCCACGGCCTTGACGTCGGCGCCCTTGGACACCAGGTACTTGATGAGCGCGACGTCGCCGCGCGCCGCGGCGTGGTGGAGGGGCGTGTAGCCGTTGTGATCGCGGGCGTTGACGTCGGCGCCCAGCTCCTCCACCAGGAACCGCACCGCCGGCACCCAGCCGTCGGGCACGTGGCGGTGCGTGTTGCCGGCGAACCCGAGCCCGTAGCCGACGCCCGACGCCGCGTGGATGGGCGCGACGGCCGGACCGGACCACGGCACGGGCGGCAGCCCGGACTGGTCGGGCTTGTCGGGATCGGGGCCGCCCTCCTCGTAGCGCTCCGGCACCTTCGCCGTCCGGATGTCGGGATCCGCGCCGTAGCGCAGCAGCAGCTTCATGGCCGGGAGGTCCAGCGTGTAGGCGGCGAGCCAGAACGGCGTGGCGCCCGTCCGGTCGACGCCGAGCAGATCGCGGTTGTAGGTCGTGTACCAGAGGGTGCGAGTGAGCCGCGCGTTGACGTCGGCGCCGGCCTTCAGGAAGCGCTCGGCCAGGTCGAGGTAGTCCGTGGCCTGCTGCATGTAATGCGCGGGCTGCGGGTGGCGGGCTTTCGGCGCCCACTGCATGTTGAGCACGCCGTACAGGGGCGTCGCGCCGGCGTCGCTCGCCAGCCGCGGGTTCGCGCCCCGCGCCAGGAGCGCGGCCGCCAGATCGTAGTGGCCGTTGATCGTCGCCATGAGCAGCGGGCTCGTCAGGTCGCCGGCGCTCACCTGGTCGATGTCGGCGCCCAGGTCCACCAGCGCCAGGGCCGTCTCGGCGCGGCCGTCGCGGGCCGCCAGGAGCAGCGCCGTGAGTCCGCCGTGCTTGCCGACGAGATCGGCGTAGTTCAGGGGCTCGGGTTCGTTGCCCGAGTCGTCGTTCGCCCGGGGGGCGCGCGGGGCGGCCGCGGCCGTCTTGCCACCGGAGATCCGCGCCAGACGCTCGGCCCGCTCGCGCTGCAGCGCGGCCACGCGCTGGTTCCTCGCGCGGCTGTCGGCCGCGTCCTCCCGGTTGCGCACCTTCAGGTCGACGACCGCGCCGGCGGCGCCCAGGTCGGCGCCTTTCGCCGCCAGCGCCCGCACGACGTCGGTCCGGCCCGCCGCCGCCGCGAACATCAGCGGCGTCTGGTGCCACTGTGGCTCCTTCGCGTCCACGGCCGCACCCGCCGCCAGCAGGGCGGTGACGAGTCCGGTCGCGCCAGCGCCGGCGGCGAGGTGCAGCGGCACCACGCCCGTCGACGCCAGCGCCGAGACCTCCGCCTTCGACTCCACGAGCAGCAGGCCGACGCCCTCGTGCCCCGCGCGCGCGGCGAGATGGAGCGGCGTGTAGCGGCCCAGGCGCGTGGTCGGATCCACCCTCGCGCCGGCCGCGAGCAGCGCCGCCGCGATGTCACGGTCGCCGCGTTCCGCCGCCCAGTGCAGGGCCGTCATGCCATCGCCCTGCGCGGCGTTCACGTCGGCGCCCGCCGCCAGCGTCGCGCGGACTCCGGCGAGATCGCGGGCCATGGCGGCCTCGGCCACGGCGGTCCGGGCGGGCGCGGCGGCCGCCGCCGGACGGGTCTGTTCCCGCGCCGCCACGGCCGTCCCGGCCGCCAGCAGCGCCAGCGCCGTCGTCCAGGCGACGGTCCCTCGAAGCGTGAGCATGGGCAGGCTCCGTGCGCGGCGGGCCACTAGGCGCCGAGCGGGAAGGTTCCGGTGGAATCGCCGAACTGGGCGACCTCGTCGAGGCCGACCATGTGCAGCACGCTCAGCATCACGTTCGCCATCGGCGTGCCGGACTCGGCGCGGTGGTGCACGTTGCCGGTCAGCCGGCCATGGGCGCCGCCCAGCAGGATGAGCGGGCAGCGCTTGTGGTTGTGCACGTTCCCGTCGCCCATCGGCGAGCCGTAGACGATGAGGCTCTTGTCGAGGAGGTTCGTGCCGCCCTCGTCGATGGCCTGCAGCTTCTCCATGAAGTACGGCAGCAGGCTGACGTGGTAGCGGTTGATCTGGGCGAACTCGAGCACGTTCGCCGGCTTGTTGCCGTGGTGCGACGACGGGTGGAAGCCCTTCGAGACGCCGCTCTCCGGATACACGCGGCTCGAGGCGTCGCGGCCCGTCTTGAACGAGAACACCCGCGTCACGTCGGCCTGGAAGGCCAGCGCCTGGAGGTCGAACATGAGCTTCATGTGCTCGTCGAACGAGTCGGGCACGCCGGCCGGGGCGCCCGGGATCTCGCGCGCCTCGCCGCTGGCATTGCGCGCCTCCACCTTCTGGATGCGCCGCTCGATCTCGCGCACGTTGTCCAGGTACTGATCCATGCGGCGCCGGTCGCTCGGGTCCAGCTTGCGGTTCAGGTCGGCGACCTGGCCGGAGACGTAGTCGAGCACGCTCGCCGTGGCGCGGCGGCGCGCCGCGCGCTCCTCGGTCGATCCGCCCGCGCCGAACAGCTGATCGAAGGCCATGCGCGGATCGCGAATCATGGGCAGGGGCTCGGTCGCCGACGCCCAGCTGATCATGTCCGTGTAGACGCACGAGTAGCCGTAGGCGCAGCCGCCCGCCTGGTCCACGTTCTCGATGCAGAGCTGCATCGAGGGCAGGGGCGTGTCCTGGCCGAACTTCTGGGCGTAGAGCTGGTCGAGCGAGATGCCGGCGCGGACGTCGGAGCTCTCCGTCTGGTAAGGGTGGGCCTGGGTGAGGAACACGGCGCTCGACCGGAAGTGGTCGCCGCCGATCTCGGGTTGGCTGAAGGCCTCGGCGTTCCGGACGTCGGTGTCGCTCACGACGGTGAGGTGCTTCCGCCACGGCTCGAGCGGGCTGAGCGACGTGGGCCCGAGGTCGAACTCGCGCCCGGCCGCCACCGGCGACCAGAGGTGCTGCTCGGCCCCCCACGGGCTGGCCCCGGCGGCGCCGTGCACCATCTCGATGCACACCAGGCGCGGCCGATCGAGCGACGCGGCCTCGGCGGATCCGGCCAGGAAGCCGCGGGCCGGCACCATCGCGTCGAGGAACGGCAGGGCCACCGTGGCCCCGAGGCCCTTGAGCATCGTGCGGCGCGCGACGTGCTTGCCAGTGAGAAACGCCATCTCGCCTCCGTGAATCTACCGGCCCGCCCGCTCCGCGGCCGTGGTGGCCGCCGGCAGGTCGGCGCCCTTCATCGTGAACGCGGGCGACGTCACGATGCCGGTGACGAACGCCTCGAACGTGTTGCCCTGCCCGGCCGCCCGCCGCACCACGCCGCGGACGAAGGGCATGTCGGTGGCGGTGAGCCGCCGGCCGAGCGCATAGGTCGCCAGGTTCTCGGTGAAGGTCCGGATGAGCACGCCGGACCGGCGCATGAGCGCCGCCTGGAGGTCGTGTGCGCTGGCGAGCGGCGTCCCGTCGTAGAGGGCGCTGGCCGGGTCCACCGGCATCCCGTTGTCCTTGATCCGCCACGCGCCGGTCACGTCGAAGTTCTCGAGGGCCAGGCCGATCGGATCGATCATGCGGTGGCACGACATGCAGGCCGGGTTCTTCCGGTGCTGTTCCATCCGCTCGCGCACCGTGCGGAGGCGCCCGCCCTCGGCATCCGGCGTCTCGTCGAGCGCCGGCACGTTCGGCGGCGGCGCGGGCGGCGGCGTGCCCAGCAGCACCTCCATCACCCACTTGCCGCGAAGCACCGGCGAGGTCCGCTCGGCTTCGGACGTGAGCGTGAGGATGCTGGCGTGGGCCAGGATCCCGCGGCGGCGCTCGTCCGGGTAGCGGACCAGCCGCATCTCCGGGCCGACCACGCCGGACATGCCGTAGTGCCGCGCCAGGCGCTCGTCCACGAACGTGTAGTCGGCCGTGAAGAGGTCGGTGATGGGCTTCCTCTCGCGCACGATGTAGCGGAAGAACGCCTCGGTCTCCTGCCGCATGGCCGCCTTCAACTGCTCGTCGGCATCCGGGTAGAAGCGGACATCGGGGTGGATCTTGTCCAGATCCTGCAATCGCAGCCACTGGGCGGCGAAGCGCGAGGCGAGGACGTCGGCGCGCGGGTCGGCCAGCATGCGCGACACCTGGCGCTGGAGCTCCCCGGGCGCGGACAGCCGTCCGGCCTCGGCGGCCGCGAGCAGCGCGGCATCGGGCGCCGACGCCCAGAGGAAGAACGACAGCCGCGACGCCAGATCCACGTCCGCCACGCGGTAGCCCTGGCCGTCGCGCACCGACGTGGGCCGCTCCTCGAACCGGAACACGAAGCGCGGGCTGGCCAGGACGCCCTCGAGGGCCATCCGGATGCCCTCCTCGAAGCCGCCCGACGCGGCGCCCTTGCGGTAGAGGGCCATCAGCGCGTTGACGTCCTTCTCGGTGGCGCGGCGGCGGAACGCCTGCGACGCCAGCTCCGTCACGATGCGCTGGGCGCACTGCGTCTGCTGCGCGGTCGACGCCGGATGGCACGTGAGGATCTTCCGCCGGCTCGGCGTGTCCGACACCCCCGTCGG
This sequence comes from Vicinamibacterales bacterium, assembly GCA_041394705.1. GTDB lineage: Bacteria > Acidobacteriota > Vicinamibacteria > Vicinamibacterales > UBA2999 > CADEFD01. The sequence goes on along the minus strand of JAWKHS010000003.1, from coordinate 663,584 downwards.
TTCGAACGGACCGGTGACGGCCATGTCGCGCAGGTGCGGCAGCGTCGTGAACCCGTAGGCGTCGGCGATGCTCGTGCTCGCGATGGACCAGTCGAGGGGCGTGATCAGATCCTGCACCGGCCCTTCGAACCGCGTCACGAAGGCCGCCGACACGCGGTGGGGGCCCGCAGTGATGGGCACGGCCTCGCTGCGCAGGTTGACGCCGTCGGGATCGGAGCTGTTCATCCAGCGGTCGATGTCCAGGAGCGCGGCGCGCTCGCCGTCGATGGAGATCTCGATCTGCTCGGGCGCCTCCGCCGTGTGGAGGGCCGCGCGGCCGTTGCCGTACAGCGCGCCCGTCGTCTCGTGGTAGAAGGACACCCGGAAGCGGTACTCGCCGTCGGCCGGGAAGATGTGGACCACCGAGAGGCCGCCGCGCGTGCCGAACGGCGCGCCCTCGACGTGCTCGCGCTGCGAGGTCGTGCGCGGGATCAGGTAGGTGGACTCGCGCGCCGTGGCCGCGCGGTCGCCGAGCGCGAGGCGGCTGATCTCGGCCGCCGCCGTGAGATACGACTGCATGGCCGTCGGCGAGAGGATCTGCGCGTCGGCGATGTTGTCGAAGTTCGCCATCTTGCTGTCGAGCGGCAGATAGTCGCCGGCGTTGACGTCCAGGCCGACAAGGTCGCGCACGGCCAGCGCGTACTCGGTGCGGTTCAAGCGCTGGAAGGACCGGCGTCCGGGCATGACCGCCGCGGCCGCGTGCTGGTCGGCGGCGGTCTCGAGCGCCTCGGCCAGCCTCGCGAGGACGGTGTCGTCGGGGCGGCGCGCGCCCGCGGGCGGCATCTGCCCGGCCCGCACCTTCCGGATCATCTTCTCCGTGACGTCCGGGGTGTCGCCAGCCTGCGCCACCTGGAACCCGCTCAGGCTCAGGCCGCCGGCCTTCGCGCGGTCGTTGTGACAGCCGATGCAGGACTGCTCCACGACGGCCTGCGGCGACGTCGCGGCCGGCGCGGACGCCTGATGCGAGGCCACCGGGCGAGGCGTCGCCGCGGATACCGTCATGCCGGCCGCCGCCATCGCGAGGGCGCACCACGCCAGGGGTCGGAACACCATGCGTCAGAAAAAGTACGCCATGGTAGCAGGTCGCTCGGCCCGCCGGACGAGACATCGGGTGACATCGTCGAGGGCTGGGGAGACGCTCCTGCCGGCCCGATGGACGCCAGGAAGGGCTCGCCGACACGGGCACGGCCCCCCGGGAGCGGCCATCCGCGCCGGCGTCCCCCGGACCAGGCGCGCCGGCGCCGGGCGGTCCACGCACGCGGGCGCCCGTCGCCGCGCGTCAGTAGAGGACGGCGGCGTCGCCGCGCCGCCGGATCTCGTCCTCGAAGTGGGCGACCAGCAGGTCGCGGCGCGCCATCAGCGCGCCGAGCTCGTCGGACCGGAGCGTGCCGTCCACCGCGCGCGCGACGTCGGCCCGGGACAGTCCCTTGAGCACGCCGAAGAGGGCGCGGTCGCACGCGCTCAGGAGCGTGGGCGTCTTCAGCGATCGATCGAGACGGAACGCCCGGGTGAAGTCGAGCATGATGACGCGCCAGTCCGCCGTGTAGAGCACGTTGCCCTTGTTCCGGTCCATGTCGCGGACGAGCTCGGTGAACAGGAACATCCGCTGCTGCTGGCGGTAGAAGTCGAGGGCGACGGGCGGCTGCTCGTCGCGCCGCTCGCGCTCGGCTTCATCCATCAGGACGTCGTCGACCCACCAGCTGAGGGCGCCCCGCCGTCCGTTGACGGGCCGCTCGACCGTCGCCGGCGTCATGTGGGCCAGGCCCAGCGCCCGGGCCAGGCGCCACGCCGCCAGGTTGTAGCGGTAGTGGTCGGCGAAGCGCATCTCGCCGGCGCGCTTCTTCCCGTCCACGCGGGGATCGATGGCCACGCTCTGGAACGCGGCGTCGTGCGTGGTGACGCCGTCGCTCAGCGTGACGCGGAGGGCGCCCGTGGTGCCACGCCCGATTGGCCGGATGGCGACGATGGGGGCGGTGGCGAGGAAGGCCAGTTGCGCGTCGAGCGCCGGGACGGGCCCGGGCGCGGACTGCGCGTGCGACACCGCCGGTCCCGCGCCCAGCATGGCGGCGAGGGCCAGCGTCGCACGGAGCCGGCGGAGGGACGTGGCGGGCACCATCGTCCACGTACTACGGACGCGGATCCGGATCAGTTCGCCGCGGGCTTCCCTGCCGGCCGGATGATGGCGTAGGCCGGCAGCCCCACGGCGTTGAAGCGCTTCATGAGGTCCGCGGCCGGCGGCTCGTCGGGCTGCTCGGCCTGGACCTTGATTTTCACGTAGCCGTCGAGGGCCTGCGTGACCTCGGACGAGGCCAGGGTGGTCTTGTCCATCGTGAGGCAGTTCTTGCACCACGTGGCCCACATGTCGATGAGGACGGGCTTCCCTTCGCGCTCGGCCACGGCCAGGCCCTCGGCCAGCGAGGCGTGCCAGCCCTCCTTCAGCTTCTCCTCGACGCTCGACGCCACCTCGTCGGCGTCCACCCACCGGTTCGCGAAGAGCTCGTAGGACAGGTAGCCGTAATACACGGCCGTCCCCAGGATGAGCACGCCGAAGGCCTGCTTCACGCGGACCATCCAGGGGCCGGGCTTCGGCAGCGCGGCCAGGCCCGCGCCCGCGATCGGCCACGGAATGGCCATGCCGATGCCCAGCACGAACGGCAGCGCGAGGGCGATGGTGGTGCCCGTCGCGTAGAGGTTGCTCGCGAAGAGCACCACCTGGATCACCACCGGGGCCACGCAGGCGCCCGCGAGGAGCGCCGCCACGGTGCCCATGGTGAACGCCAGCGGGAAGCTGCCGCGGCTGCCACCCGCGCCGACGCCGCCCGAGAAGCGCGAGAAGTCGATCTCGAAGACGTCGAACATCGCCAGCGCGAGCGCCACGAACAGGAGGGCGATCCCGAGGTTGAACCAGGGCGACGCGTTGATCGTGCCGAACGTGCTGGCCGTCAGCACGACGACCAGGCCGAGCACGCCGTACACCGCCGCCATGGCACCGCCGTAGGTGAGCCCCAGCAGGAAGCCGCGGCGTCGCGAGCCCGCCTGCGCGCCGGCGCCGATGATGGCGAGATTGATCGGCACCATCGGCAGCACGCACGGCGTGAGGTTCAGGGCCAGGCCGCCGACGAGCACGATGAGCAGGATGGCCAGCGGCCCGCGGCCTTCGAAGAGCCCGCGTTCGGCGATGCCCGCCTCGGCGTTCTGGATGAACGACATGAAATCGCTGGTGCCGAGGTAGCCGCCGGTGGTGGCGACGACGGTGAAGCCGTCGAGTGCGGCCATGCCGTCGGCCGGCGCCGCCGCCGCCGGCGTGCCGCCCGGATCGGCGAAGGCCGGCGCGGGCGTGGCCGGCGTCTCGCCCGTCCCGAACTTGATCGCCGCCAGGACGTCGGCGTGCTGGGCGGCCACCGGCGAGCCCGCCGGGGCAATCTCGAGCGTCAGCTCGCCCGTCTTCGAGGCGGGAGCGAAACACACCTTGTCGTTGCAGGCCTGGTAGTGCAGCTCGAATGGCACGACCTGCGGCCCGGGCGCGACGTCAGTGGCCACGGCGAGCTGAACGCCGATGGTGAAGTTCCGCTCGAAGACCAGGAGCGGCTCCGGCAGCCCTTCCTGCGGGAAGTCCACGGCCTCGGGAAAGACCACCTCGACGCCGCGGATGCCGGCCGGCGGCTGCAGCACGAGCTCGGTGGGGATGAGCGAGGGATCGCGCGGCTTGTTCGACTGCACGTGCAGCCCCTCGGGCAGCGTCACCTGCAGCGCCGTCTTGACCGTGGCGCCCGCGGGCACGCGGTCGCTCCCGGCGAGGGCCTCGATTTCGACGGGGATGCGCCGAAGCTGCGCGAGGGCCGGAACGGCCGTCACCGCGACCATCAGGACGGCGGCCGCGCCGCGGCGAAGGGAGGGCAGGGCGTGCACGGTCATGAGTCGTTCCGATAGTAACCCGGGGACCCCGGTCACCATTCCCGTGGCAGGTCGGGCAGCGTGCCGCGCACGATCGTTCTGATGTCACGGGCGAGCGACGGTGTCAGGTGGCGGAACCGCGCGGGCGGCGCGGGGGCCGTGAGGACGGCCAGGAGCCGCCGGTACACGCCGGCGCGCACCTCGGCGGGCAGCGCCGCGAACTGCCGCCCCTGGATGAGATAGCTCAGGGGATAGCGGAAGAGCCGGGTCCGGAGATCCAGGTCCCGGAGCGAGCGCCCGTCGGCGTCGCGGGGCCCGCGGGCCTGGAACGTCGCGGCGAAGGTGGATACCCCCTCCACCGGTTCGACGAGCGGCGCCTCACCCGCGAGGAGCAGGGCATCGACGAGATCGTCGAGGTCGCCGTCGAGCTCCCGCGCGCGCCCGGCCCGCCCCGCCGCGGCGAGCCGGGCCTGCCAGGCGACGCGCGTGAGGAGGTTCGTCGTGTGCGTCTGGTGCTCGAACACCATCAGCGCCACGATGTCGCTGGTCGGGGCGAGATACCGACGCGGGTCGATGAAGGCGAAGAGCGACGGCAGGTTCTGCCGGGCCTCGCGCACGAGCGACGACGGGTCACCGGGGTTGGAGGCGACGGCATTGGCGCGGTCCGGCTGCTCGCCGCGGGCGGCCGTCACGTACCAGCCGCCCCATCGGTCCTGGAACGGGCTCGTGTGGTCGGTGATGATGGCGCTCTCGTCGCGCAGCGGCGCCCCCGTGGGGCCCGGGATCACCGAGCCGACGTAGATGCCGGGCACGCCGGACGTGTTCGGCCCGTGGTGGCACTGGAGGCACGAGGTGTGCGGGGTCACGGCCACGGGGGCGCCTGGCCGATCCGTGAGCGTGTAGAACACGGGGCCCCGCGCCGGATCGATCGCGATCGCCTCGATCGAGGGCGCACCGGGCACGTGCGCCACCATCACGTCGTCGCCGAAGTAGACGGCACGGGGATGGTCGGGCGAGATGCGGGCGGCCTGGACGCTCGTCTTGGAGAAGACCAGCATCTGCGAGTCCACGGGCACGTCGAGGGCCGCGAGCACGGCCGGCAGCACGCCGAGCGCGTCGTCGCGCCGCGCCAGGGTGATCGCGCCGCGCGCGAGGGCCTCGGAGACGCGCGCCACCGCGTCCCCGGCGGGCGCGATCGCCGAGATCGCGGCGTCGTCGGACGGGAGCGTGGACTTGTAGACGGGCGCGGCCGGGGCGGCGCGGCCGAGCGGCCGTGGCGCCTGCGCCGCGCGCGCCACGAGGCCGGCGGCCACGACCACGGCGACCGCCACCGCGGCCACGGCGATCGCGGGACGCGGGGGCACGCCGGGCGGCCCCCCTACTGCCCCGGCGGCTTCTCCGGCGTGTCGCGCTTCGTGTTGTTCACGCATGCCGTGGAGCGGCAGTCGTGCGAGTTGAGCGACCCGAGGCTCTCGAGCAGCCTGACCGTGTCCGGGTGCAGCAGCGATTTCTCGCGCGGACCGTTGGCCATGTCGGCCACCGTGTCGCCCGTGCCCTCCGGCACGTCGACGGCGCCCTGCGTACCGCCGAGGCGGCCCCGGGCGCGCGCCTTCGGGTCGGCGCCGTGGTCGACCAGGTACTGCACGAGGTCGTTCTCGCCCACGTAGGCCGCGCCGTGGAGGGGCGTGTAGTGCTGGATGTCGCGGGCGTTCACGTCGAGGCGAAGGTCCTCCACCAGGTATTTCACCGCGGCGAGGCGCGCATCGGGCGCGATGTTCGTCCCTTGGTACTCGAAGCCGACGCCGGCCGCGACCATGAGCGGCGTCACGCCAAGCAGCGTGGGGATCTCCGGGTCCGCGCCGCGCGAGGCCAGCAGGCGCATCGCCGCCACGTCGTTGGCCTGGGCCGCGCGCCAGAACGCGGTGGCGCCCATGGGCTCCACCCAGTCGTCGCCGTAGCGGAACTTGCGGAACCAGAGCTTGCGCATGAGCCGTGCGTTCACGTCGGCGCCCTTGTCGATGAGCGCCGACATGAGGTCCAGGTACCCCGTCCGCTCCTCGTCCACGGTGGGCTGCGGGTACCAGGTGTTGTGGCGCCACTTCATGTCGACGGCGGCGTAGAGGGGCGTGAGGCCGTCGATGTTGGCCAGCGTGGGATCGGCGCCGCGGTCCAGGAGGTCGCGCGCCATGTCGAGGTGGCCGTTGATGATGGCCTCCACGATGGGCGAGGTCTGCTCGCCGCCCGAGACCTCGTTCACGCTGGCGCCGCCCTCGACGAGCGCGCGCACCGCGGCCATGTGGCCCTCACGGGCGGCGAAGTGGAGGGCGGTCATGCCGCCCATCACGGTGGCGCCGAACACACGGCCCTGGCGCCGGGGATCGGTGGAGGCCTGGCGGGATCGGATGCGGGCCGCCTCCTCCTCCGACAGGGGGTCGCCGTTGGCGTCCACCAGCACCCTCCCGAGCCGGACCACCTTCGTCGTCGCCGCCGGATTCGCGCCGCGGGCGAGCAGCACGCGGATGGCGGCATCGGCGTTGCGAGCGGCCGCGAACATGAGCGCGGACTGGCCATTGGTGGCGTCGACGGCGTTCACGTCGGCGCCGGCGTCGAGCAGCCGGGTCACGGCCTCGGCGCTGCCCGACCCGGCGGCCGCCATGAGCACGGTGGTGCCGTTGCCGTTGGCTTCGCGGGCATCGGCGCCCGCATCGAGCAGCAGCCCCACGATGGCGGCGTGGCCGTTCCTGGCGGCCATGTGCAGGGCGGTCATGCCGCCGATCCGGGAGGCCGCGTTCACCCTCGCGCCGGCCGCGAGGAGCGCCCGGGCGAGATCGACCTCGCCGTGGTACGCCGCCCAGTGGAGGGCCGTCGTGCCGTCGCCGTCGGCGGCGTTCACGTCGGCGCCCGCGGCGAGCAGCGCCGTGGCGGCCGCCGCGTCGCGCTGCATGGCCGCCAGGACCAGGGCAGTACCGGCCGGCTGGGCGGCCGCGGGCACGGCCCACGCCACTGCCGCCATCAGCATCACGATGCGCGTCGCCCGTGTCATAGCTCCACCTCTCCGGTGCTGTCGCCGATGGACGGCTGGTCGACGCCCAGCGTGCGCAGCATCGTCAGCAGCACGTTGGCGTACGGCGTCTCGGGCGCGCAGCGCACGTGGTTGTTGCCCCGGATGGCCCCGTTGGCCTTGCCGAGGAGCAGCACCGGCAGGCGCTTGTGGGCGTGGACGTTCGAATCGCCCATCGGGCTGCCCCACAGGATCATCGAGTGATCCAGGAGGTTGCCGTCGCCGTCGGGCGTGGCGCGCAGCTTCTCCAGGAACGGCGGGAGCATCGTCATGTGGTAGGTGTTCAGCTTCGCGTAGTCGTCGATCCGGGAGGCCACCGAGCCGTGGTGCGACATCGTGTGGAACGGCGTCTTGAAGCCGCTCTCCGGGAAGACGCGGTTGCTCGTGTCGCGGCTCATCTTGAACGACGACACACGGGTGACGTCGGTCGAGAACGCCAACACCTGCAGGTCGAACATCAGCGCGACGTGCTCCTCCCATGAATCGGGCACGCCGAAGGGCGCCGCGGGCAGTTCGCGCTCCTCGCCGCTGGCGTTCTTCTGCTCGATGCGCTGGATGCGCCGCTCGATCTCGCGGATGCTCTCGAGGTAGGTCGTGAGCCGGGCGCGATCGGCGGCCCCGAGGTCCTTCTGCAGCCGGCCCACCTCGCGGGTGATGCCGTCGAGGATGCTCTTGTTGGCCTTCTGGCGGGCCGCGCGATCGGCGGGCGTGCCCCCGTCGCCGAACAGGTTCTCGAACACCTGCCGCGGGTCGATCGTCATCGGCATGGGCGTCTCGGGCGACGACCAGCTGATGGGCCCCGAGTAGACGCAGGCGTAGTTGAAACCGCACGCGCCGGCGCCGTCGAAGTTCTCGATGCCGAGCTGCAGGGACGGCATCGGCGTGTCCTGGCCGAAGCGCTGGGCGTAGAGCTGGTCGATGGACGTGCCGGCCTCGACGTCCGAGCCCTCCGTCTGCTTCGGGTGCGCGGCGGTGAGGAAGACGGCGCTCGACCGGAAGTGGTCGGCCCCTTCCTCGTTGGCGCTCCACGCCTCGGCCGGCCGGAGGTCGGTCTCGGTGACGACGGTGACGTATTCGCGGAACGGCTCGAGGGGCTGCAGGATCGGCGTGAACGCGAAGTCCGCGCCGGTCTTCTCGGGCATCCACATGAAGGTGTCCATGCCGTGCTGGGTGCTGCCCGCCGAGCCGTGCACCATCTCGATGCACATCAGCCGCGTCTTCGACGCCGCCGCGGTCTTCCTGGTCAGCGTCTGTGCCGGGACCATCGACTCGAGGAGCGGCAGCGAGAGCGCCGCGCCCATGCCGCGCAGCACGGTCCGCCGGGAGAGGTGTCGCTTCGTGATGAACATCGTCCGGGCCTCCTACTGCCGTCCGCCGGGAGGGGCGGGGCGGGGCGCGCGCGCGCCAGGCTCGGCCGACACCGAGCTGGCGGGCGCTTCCACCTGGCGCCGCTGGAACGGCACGCTCGTGACCACGCCCATGAGGAACGAGGACAGCCGGTAGTCGGTCTTCGCGGCGTCGCGGACGATCGCGCGCACCGTCGGCATGTCGCGGGCGTCGAGCAGGCGGCCGAGGCCGTAGCTCAGGAGGTTCTCGGTGAAGGTGAGGACGAAGGAGTCCTGGCGGCTGAGGAGGGCCGCCCGCAGGCTGCCGGGGCCGTCGAGCGGCGTGCCGTCGAAGAGCTGGCCGCTCGGGTCCACGCGGGTGCCGGCGTCGGTGGCGCGCCAGTTCCCGATGGCGTCGAAGTTCTCGAGCGCCAGCCCGATCGGGTCCATCATGCTGTGGCAGGCCGAGCACGCCGCGTTCGAGCGATGCTTCGCCAGTCGTTCCCGCACCGAGAGCGCCTGTTCGTTCTCGACGTTCTCCATGAGCGGGGGCACGTTCGGCGGCGGCGCCGGCGGCGCCACGCCCATCAGGACTTCCATCACGTACTTCCCGCGCATCACGGGCGAGGTGCGCGTGGCGAGCGAGGTCAGCGTCAGCACGCTCGCCTGCCCCAGCACGCCGCGCCGGTTCGGGTCGGTCACGGGCACCTTCCGGAACGTGCGCCCGGCCACGCCGGGCATCCCGTAGTGCTTGGCCAGCAGTTCGTCCACGTAGGTGTAGTCGGCCGTGAGCAGTTCCAGCAGGCCGCGGTCCTCGCGCACGAGAAGGTCGAACAGCAGCGTGGTCTCCTCGGTCATGGACTGGCCGAGGTTCCGCGTGAAGTTGCCGTAGAGGCCGCCGTCCGGATCCGCCTCCTTCACGCTCTGCAGGCGCAGCCACTGGAAGGCGAAGCTGTCGGCCAGCGCCCGGGACCGCGGGTCGGCCACCATCCGCCGCACCTCGCGCTCGAGCGTGGCCGGCTGGCTGAGGGTGCCCGCCGCGGCGAGGCGCTGGAGGCGGTCGTCGGGCGCGCTGCTCCACAGGAAATACGACAGCCGCGTCGCGAGCTCGACGTCCGTGATCCGGTACGTGGCCGCGGTGCGGGCCGCCGCCGGCGCGGGCCGCTCGAAGCGGAAGACGAACTTGGGGTTCGCGATGATGGCCTGCAGCGCCAGCCGGATGCCGCTCTCGAAATCGCCGCCCTGCCGGCCTTCCTTGTAGTAGCCCATCAGCATCTCGGTGTCGGCCGCCGTGGGCGCGCGCCGGTAGGCCCGGCGCGCCAGGGCCGTGACGATGCGCTGCGCGCACGGCATCTCGTCGGCGCCGGCGGCGGGCCGGCACAGGAACACGCGGCGGCGGCTGGGCGTGTCGGACATGCCCTGCACCACGTGGGGGCCGGCCACCGTCATCGAGAGCAGGTGCGGCAGGGCGACCAGGCCGGGAATGCCCGCGCTGATGTCGATCATCGACTGCTCGACCTGGCGGAACGCGTCCTCGGTGGGGCCGTCGAACTTGGCGAGGAACGCCGCCGCGACGCGGTGCGGCCCGGCCGTGACCGCGATCTTCGGCGTGGTGAGGAGGTTCTTCGTCTCCGGCACGTTCGGGTCGATCGTGAAGAGGGCCACGCGGGCGCCGTCGACCGACACCTCGATCTGCTGATCCTGCAGGTTCGGCGGCAGGCTCTGGCCGAACAGGGTCTCGAGGTAGTCGTAGTAGAACGCGAGGCGGAAGGTGTACTCGCCGTCGGCCGGGAAGGTGTGGACGACCGCCGTGCCGCCGCGGGTGCCCCAGGGGGCCCCTTCGACGTGGCGCATCTGGTTGACCACCTTCGGCACCGTGTACATCGACATGGCCGGCGTGGCGTCGGGATCGCCCAGGGCCTGCCGGCTGATCTAGCTGGCGGCGCGCACGTAGCCCTGGACGAGCGTGGGCGTGATGGCCATCGCCTCGGCCATGTTGTCGAAGTTGCGGCCGAGCTGATCGGGCGGCAGGAGCGCGGCCACGTCCACGTCGAGATCCAGCAGCGCCCGTATCGAGTTGGCGTACTCGGTGCGCGTCAGCCGGCGGAGTTCGGGCGCTCCCGCGAACGGCGCCGCGGCGGCCTTGCGGTCGATGGCGTCCTCCATCGACGCGGCGAGCGCCGTCAGCGTCTCGCGGTCCGGACGCGGCGCGCCGGCCGGCGGCATCAGGCCGGCCCGCACGCGGCGGATGACCTTCTCCGACTCGACCGGCGTCGCGCCGGGATCCGCCAAATCGATGGTGGTCCAGCTGAATCCGCCGGACCGCCTCCGGTCGTTGTGACAGCCGGCGCAGTACCGGTCGACGACGGCCTGCGGGTCGCCGGCCGCCGGATGCGAGGCGAGGGGCGCCGGCGCCCCCCCCTGCGCCCAGCATGGCGTTCCCGCGAGTACCAACCCGACCGCGGCCAAGAGGCGTGTCGTCATGGGGCCGTCTGTCTCCGTCCGCACAGGATAAACGAAGGGCGGGCCCTGGCGGACCCGCCCACAGCGTCACGGTGGGACGGCCCGGGTCCCTGGTGCCAGGTCCCCGGTGCCTCCCCGGCGTGCCTCAGAACTCGAAGCGGAACGCCACCTGGACCACGCGCGGGTCGAGGGTGGCGATGATGCGGTTGTACTGCGTGCCGTTGACGGTGTTGAAGTTCGACACGGGGTTGCCGTTGGTGAGGTTGTAGGCATCCAGCATCACCGCCAGCCGGCGGCCGCCCACCCGGACGGCCTTGTCGATCCGGAGATCGAGAATCGGCACCGCGTCCGAGTACTGGTTGTCCAGGTTGTCGTAGAAGAAGTTGACGGTGCCCGCGTTCGGCAGGCTCGTGGAGACGATGCGGGTGTAGCCGTAGCCGCTCTGATAGCGGAAATTCACGCCCACGCCGATGTCGTACTTGAACGCATACCGCCCGGCGAGGCGCGCCGACCAGTTCGTCGTGGACTGGCGGTTCGACACCTCGGGCCGCACGTTCTGGAAGAAGCCGACGCCCAGCGGATCGGTGTTGAGCGGGCTCGTCGTGGCGCTGATCGTGGCCGCGCCGTTGCCACCGCGCAGCTCGTCGCGCCACTGGTAGTCGAAGCTGGACTGCAGGAAGAATCCGCCGGGCCACCGCTTGTTGAACCCGAGCTGGATCGTGTCGTAGTTGTAGCTCGCGTCCGGCCAGTTGCCGTACACGTTCTGCACCACGCCCCGCAGCGAGTCCGGGATGTCGAACACCGTGAAGGCCTGCGTGCCCGTGACGCCGACGCCGAATTCCTGGAGGTTGACGTTCACCGTCCGCGGCACCGTGTACTGCCCGAGCCGGGCGGCGTTGGTGACGCCGATATCGTTGCGCACCATCTTCCGGACGTAGGCCAGCCGCACCGACGACTCGCCCCAGAACTGGTGCTCGAGCGCGCTGCTGATCTCGTCGGCGTACGGCGCCTTGAAGTTCTCGTCGATCACGGTGGAGATGCCACCCCGGGCCGACACGAACGTGCCGAGTTCGGCGAGGTCGTCGTAGAGGCGGTTGCCGTTCAGGTCGTTGAACTTGTAAATGCGGTAGTTCTCGCCGCCCGGGTTGCTGTTGTTGGCCAGCACCGTCCCGAGCTCGTTGTAGAAGCGGCCCCAGAACGCCTTGACGACGGTCTTCCCCTCGCCGAAGGCGTAGTTCACGCCGAGACGCGGCGCGACGTTGTGCTTGGTCTTGAACGTCCGGCCCTCGGTCGAGCGGGTCGGGAAGACGTCGCTCAGCACGGGCGCGCGCTGGCCGGGCTCGTAGGAGCCCCGCTGCTGGTCGTAGCGGACGCCGGCGAGGAACGTCAGGTTCGCCGTCGGGCTCCAGCGGTCCTGCAGGAACATCGTGATGATCCGGTTGCGGTTGTCCGGACCCGTCCAGCTGTCGTACAGCGTGTCACGGCTGCCGACGTCCACGAGCTCGATCTCGTCGGTGAGCCCGTTGCGGTCACGGTACCGGATCGGGCCCGAGTTCCCGTTGATGACGGTGCGCTCGATGTCCATCACGTAGCCGCCGCCGAACTTCAGGTCGTGGCTGCCGGCGCTTCCCGTCGGCAGGTAGTACGTGGCCGTCAGCAGCCCCTGCGGCCGGAACGGCTTGTTGTCGAAGGCATCCCAGCCGGCGCCGCTGTTGATGTTGGTGCCCGTGTCCAGCCGGGGCGGACTCTCGGTGAAGGGCACGTTCGGCTGCATGGGCCAGTCGAAGCCGTGCACGCCGTAGCGGACGTCGGTGAAGAGGCGGTTCGACCACACGCGCTGCCACTGGGCCTTGTAGGTCCAGTAGGGGCTGTCCTGCTCGAGCACCGATTCCTTCGGGGTCGTGGCCGACAGGCCGCGCAGCGGCTTGTACTTGTAGCCCCACTGGTAGTGCGCCTGGAACGTGTCGTTCCCGGTCATCTTGTAGGTCAGCTTCACGGGGACCTCGTGGAAGATCCCCAGGTCCGTGGCGACGTCCCGCGAGATGCCGGACACGACCTTGTTGATACGGAAGTAGTTGTAGGCGAAGAAGAACCACAGCTTGTCCCGCTTGATCGGGCCGCCGATGTCGTGGTGCGTCTCCACGTACAGGAGGTTCGGGTTGCCCGTGAACCCGCGCTTGCTGGTCGCGCCGTCCACGTTGTTCGACGAGAAGCTCTCGGGTTGCCACGACGTGTTGTTCAGGCCGTGGAACGCGTTGCCGCCGCTCTTGATCGTCAGCGCGATGGCCGCGCCCGGGCTGTTGATCTCCACGTCGCCGCCCGCCGCGCTCACCGCGATCTCCTCCATCGACAGCGCGTTCGGATAGTTGCCTTCCGACTGGATGCCGTCGATCGTGAACTGGCTCTGCCCGCGCACCCCGAAGCCCTCGTAGCCGAGCGCCTGGCTCTTGTGGCTGCCGCCCACGTCGTACCCCTGCATCCGCACGCCCGGCGACTGCGCCAGCACCGACCACATGTCGGTGGCCGTCGGAATCCCCGTCAGCTTCGCCGCGTCGAACGTCGCGCCGACCGCGGTCGTCGTCAGGTCCACCACCGGCGACTCACCCGTCACGGTCACCGTCTCCTGCAGGGTCGCCACCGGCAGTTGCCCGTCCACCGTCAGGGTGGCGCCCAGGCGGAGCACGATGCCCTCGCGCTTCACGGTCTGGAAGCCCGTCAGCTCGAACGTCACGGTGTAGACGCCGCCGGGGAGCGCCGGGAAGCGGAAGCGCCCGTCCGCTTCGGTCACCGTCGTCTGTCCGCCGATGAGCGCCGGCGACTGCGCGGTCACCGTCACGCCGGGGAGCACGGCCCCCTGCGCGTCGGTCACGGTGCCGACCAGGCGCGCCTGTTCGATCTGCGCCAGGGTGGGCTGGGCCAGGTGGAGCACGGCCAGCAGCGCCAGCCACATCCCCCTGCGGAATGCAGTCATTTCGATACCCTCCAGGAAGCCACGCGCCGCTGATGCGCCGAGGGACACACTCGGGCTGGCGGAACGGAGCGGGGACTGTAGCACCGCCGCCGCGGCGCGGTCCATCGAGGTCAAGCCTTAACCCGAACAAAGGCAGGCTTATCCGTAGCGTCCGAACGGCCTGAACGGGGCCGTCGTGGTGTGGGGACCGCGCCCCCCGCGTCCGTGGCCGGGCGGTGTGAACGCTACGGGGCGGGCCGGCGGTAGCGGCCCGTCAGGACGCCCTTGCCCCGGACGTGGCCGGCCGCGGCGGCGAGGACCGCGGCCCGCGTGGCCGCCGGTGACTGCCCGACGGCGGGCACGTCGAGCCAGGTGTCGAGGGCCAGCAGCTCGAAGAGGTAGTGGTGGAGGGGCCCGGAGGCCGGCGCGGCCGGTCCCCTATAGTACGGGCCGCTCGCACTGATCTGGCGGGGCCCGTCCGTGGGAATCCTCGGGCGTCCGCCCCCGCCGCCCCCCTGCGGCGGCACCAGGGCGTTGCCCTGCGCCATCCCTTCCGCCAGCGAGCCGGCCGACGCCGGGATGTTCCAGACCAGCCAGTGCAGGAGGTCGTCGCCGCCGCCGGCCGCGACCTGATCGACGTCGTGCACGACCAGCACGAAGCTCACGGTGCCCTCAGGCGCTCCCGACCACCGCAAGGGCGGGGACACATCGCGGCCCGTCTGGGCATGGCGGGCCGGCATCAGCCCGCCATCGGGCCATGACGGCGACTCGAGGGTCATCACCTCGACGGCCCGAGGACGCCCCGCCGGCGGGGCCTGGGGCGGCTGCGGCTGGGCCCAGGCGGCGGGCGCCCCGACCAGAACGAGGACCGCGCAGACGAGACGGATGAGACGCGGGGTCATGGCGGCGTCCTACTTGAAGGACGCGGGCTGCGTCCGTCGCCAGGCGTCGTAGCGCAGTCTGAGCGTCTTCACGGGGTTCAGGTTCTCCCCCACCCCGGCCTTGATCTGGTTCGGCCCCTTCTCCGGGCCCGGCTGCGACACGGTGAGGTACATCGTGTAGTGGCCGTCGTTGTGGGAGGCGCCGTTCGTGTCGGTGGGCTCGGCCATCAGGATGTAGGCGACGTGCGCCGTCCTGCCGTCGCAGGGCACCGCGGGCCGCGAGCCATCGGTCGGCCACGGCGGGCACACGCACCGGCTGTCGCCGCCGGAGCCGTCGGCGGCCTCCATCGCGGCCATGACGCGGTCGGTCAACGCCCCCGACGTCTTCAGGAACGCCTGCACGGCGTTGGGCACGACGCTGCCGGGGCGCAGGATGTTGCCCTGGATGGAGTAGAAGATCTCCGTGCCCGGCACCTGGCCCTGCACGTCCTGGGAGACGTAGCCGTTGGAGAGCCCGGAGTGGCCCGCGTGGCGCCCCTGCAGGTCGAGGATGCCGAACTGGCGGCTCTGGAACGCGGGGTCCACGCTGAGGAGCTCGATGATGGCCGCCGGGTCGGTGCCCTTCTGGAGCTCGCGGAACACGAGCATCTGGTTCTGATGCGTGCCGTCCACGCCGGCCTGACACGCCGCCACGCCCTTGCCCGGCACGACCACGGCCTGAACGCCCATCAGGAACTGGTCGTCGCGATCGACGCACGTCGCGGACGCGATGACGACCCGGCCGGTGGCCCTGTCCACGGCGATGACCGACCAGGTGGCGTGGGCCGACGGAGGGCAGGCGGCGAGGAGCGCGAGGGCGAGGATCAGGCGTCGCATGGCGCGCCATCATATCCGGGCTGGCCGACGCCGCCATCGATCCGGTGGCTGGGACGAACCGGCGGCCCGATCGCGCGGCCGCTGGTAGACTCGACGGTCGGACCGCCCATGCCGCGTGTCGCCTTCACGCCCCAGCTGCAACGGTTCCTCGACGCTCCGCCGCGCGTCGTCGACGGGGTCACGGTGCGGCAGGCGCTGGAGGCGGTCTTCACCGCGAATCCCCGGCTCAGGGGCTACATCCTCGACGAGCACGGACGCCTGCGCAAGCACGTCACGGTGTTCGTCGGCGACGCGACGCTGGTCGATCGCGACGGGCTGAGCGACGCGGTCGGCCCCGACGACGAGATCTACGTCCTGCAGGCCCTCTCCGGGGGCGCACCGGGAGCACGCACATGACACAGCCGCTGTGGGTGGCGACGCGAAAGGGACTGTTCCGGCTCGATCCCGCGCACGACTGGCGCGTCGATGCGCCGAGCTTCCTCGGCGATCCGGTCGCCAACGTGCTGGACGACGAGCGCGACGGCGCGCTCTACGCATCGCTGAATCTCGGGCACTTCGGATCGAAGCTCCACCGCTCGGACGACCGGGGCGCGACGTGGCAGGAGGTGGCGGTGCCCTCCTACGCGGGCCTCGATCCGATCACGAAGCCGCCGGGGCCCGACGGCTCGGCGGCCACGCCCGAGCTTCCGACCCTGAAGATGCTGTGGGCGCTGGAAGCCGGCGGCCCCGATCAGCCGGGCCGGCTGTGGGCGGGCACGCTGCCCGGCGGTGTCTTCACGTCCGAGGACCGCGGCGCCACGTGGACGCTCTGCCGGGGGCTCTGGGACGAGCCGTCCCGGTCCCAGTGGTTCGGCGGCGGCTACGACTGGCCCGGCGTGCACTCGGTGCTCGTCGATCCGCGCAACGCCCGTCACGTCATGATCGGCGTCTCCTGCGGCGGGGCCTGGGTCAGCGAGGACGACGGCGCCACCTGGACGTGCCGTGCCTCGGGCATGCGGGCCGACTACATGCCGCCCGACCGCCAGGGCGATCCGGTCATCCAGGATCCGCACCGCATCGTGCAGTGCGCGGCCGATCCGGACGCGGTCTGGACGCAGCACCACTGCGGCATCTTCCGGTCGCGCGACCGGGGCCGCCAGTGGACGGACGTCCCGGCGGCGAGGCCCTCGGGCTTCGGCTTCGCCGTGGCCGTGCACCCGCGCCGGCCGGACACGGCGTGGTTCGTGCCCGCCGTGAAGGACGAGAAGCGCGTGCCGGTCGACGGACGCCTGGTGGTGTCCCGCACCACCGACGGCGGCGCCACCTTCGACGTGCTCGATCGCGGCCTGCCCCGCCCCTCCTACGATCTCGTCTACCGGCACGCCTTCGACATCGACGCCACCGGCGACGTGCTGGCGATGGGCTCCACGACGGGCGGCCTGTGGCTGTCGTCGGACGGCGGCGACTCGTGGCGCACGCTGTCGGCCAGCCTGCCGCCGATCTACGCCGTGCGCTTCGGCACGGCCTGAGGCGACACGCCGAGGAAGCGGGCCATCGCGGCCAGTTCGGCGTCCAGCGCGCGCGAGAACCCGCGATCGCGCGGCCGGCCGCCCACGAAGCCGAGGTCCGTGGCCAGCCGTCCGTCCTCGACGGTGAGGTTGGCCCATCCCACCACCCGCTCGCGCCAGAGGAGCGGCAGGGCGTAGTAGCCGTACTTGCGGCGCGCGGCGGGCGTGTAGGCCTCGAAGCGGTAGTCCCAGTCCCAGAAGCGTCCGAACCGCTTCCGATCCCAGACGATCGGGTCGAACGGCGCGAGCAGCCGCGCGCGATCCCCGGCCGGCTCCGCGGCCGCCGGATCGTCGGCGGCCGGCCAGTACCAGAGGACGCCGTCCACGGTCGCGTGGGCCAGCCGGCGGGCGGCCCGCGTCCGGGCGTCGCCGATCTCGCGCCTCCACTGCGGCGCGGCCACGTGCAGGCGGTTCACGAGCCAGGCGAGCGTGGGCGACGGCACCGGCGCGTAGAGCGCGACGAGGACGTCGAGGAGCGCGTCGACGCGGGCGCGCCGTCCGGCGGCGTGCTCGACGGCGGGCGCCGCGGCGCGGGGCGCGTACACGCGGATGCCGCGATCGCGCCGCAGGATCCGGAGATGGCCGCGGTAGTGCAGGTGGTCGAGGACGTGCGTCGTGGCGGTCGACGAGCCGCCCCAGTAGTTGGTGACGGCGCCGTGGGCGAAGTGCGCGTCCACGTCGCGCGGATGGGCCTCACCTCGTTCCCGCACGAACGCGAGCACGCGCAGGCCCACGGCCCGCCCCGGCCGTGGCCACGCGCCGAGGCGCCGCGGATGCATCAGGGCCTGGACGTCCCGCGGGAGAAAGCCGTAGTTGACGAAGAAGTCTTCCTCCACCGCGAGCGCCGGGTAGGCGGTCTCCAGATCGCCGGCGCGGTAGCCGCGGACACGGTGGCGCAGGATGAGATCCTGCGCGCGGGCGGGGGCGCGGATGGGATCGGCCTGGACGAAGCCGAGGCGCTCGATGGCGGCCCCGAGCGACGCCGGCGCGCCCAGGCTCCGGGCGAGGGCATAGCGGCGCAGCGCCGCGATCGTCGGCGTCATGGCGCGGCCACGGATCCGGGTCCGGGCACCGGCGCCTAGGACCGCGCGCCCAGCACGTGCCCGCCGTGCCGCGGGTGCGGGACGGTGGCGGCCAGCGTGACGAGGCCGGTCACGATCATCACCAGGGCGGGCGCGGTGGGCGTGCCCAGCCGCTCGATGAGGGAGGTGGCCACGAGCGGCGTCAGGCCGCTGAACAGGGTGAAGGCCACGTTGAAGGACAGCGCCACCCCGCTGAACCGCACGCGCGTCGGGAAGAGATCGGTGAGCAACGCGGCGAAGGTGCCGTTCACGAGGGCGGCCACGAGCCCGGCCGCCACGAGGAGCGGCGCGGGGCCGAGGCTCTTGCCGACCAGCGCCGCATAGAACGGGTAGGCCAGCACCACCAGCGCCAGCGAGCCCGCCCGCGCGAGCAGGCGCGGGGCGATCGTGTCGGCCATCCACCCGACCGCCAGGATCGCGGCGGCGTGGACGAGGACGCCCAGCGTCTGCGCCGCCACGGCCTCGCGCGCGCCGTAGCCGAGCACGCTCGACAGATACGCCGGCATGTGCGCGAAGAAGAGGCCGTTGAAGGCGCCGGTGGCCGCGATCACCAGGATGCCGACGACGACGGGTGAGCGGTGGGCCTGGAGGACCTCCTTGAACGGATGGCGGGCCGCCAGCGCCTTCATCCGCGCGAACTCCGGTGACTCCTCCATGGCGCGCCGCAGGACGAAGCTCAGCAGCCCGCCTGCCCCGCCGATCATGAAGGCGATACGCCAGCCGAGTTCGGCGACCCGGTCGGGCGGCAGCCAGGTGCGCACGCCGACGCTGACGCCGGTGGCGGCGGCGACGCCGAGCGTGACGCAGGAGAAGACCACGCCGCAGACGAAGGGGGCGTAGGACGGCGCGGTCTCGACCACGTAGGTCAGGGCGCCGGGCAGTTCGCCGCCGAGGCAGAAGCCCTGGAGGAGCCGGAGCGAGACCATCAGCGCGCTGGCGGCGATGCCCCAGGCCGCGTAGGTGGGCACGAGGCCCATCGCGAAGGTGGCCGCCGACATCACGAAGAGCGACAGCAGGAACACTGTGCGCCGGCCGAAACGGTCGCCGTAATGGCTGAGCACGATGCCGCCGATCGGCCGCGCGAGATAGCCCGCCGCGAAGGCGCCGAACGACGCCATCAGCGACACGAGCGGCGTCGCCGCCGGAAAGATGGCTTCCGCGATGTCGCGCGCGAAGACGCCGAACACCACGAAGTCGAAGAACTCGAGAGTGCCGCCGAGGCTGGCCAGGAACACGATGCGCCAGCTGGCGCCGCTCATCTGCGCGAGAGTCACGGGCAGATTATGGCCCAACCGCCCCGATCCCCGCGGCCGCGTCGGGCATCGCGGCGGGCGAGTCAGACGGCGCGCGCGGCCGTCGCGATCTCGGCCGCCGATGCCAGCCGGTCGAGGCGCCAGCACCGGTCGATCACCCCGGCCGTGGCCGCCTCCGGCAGGACGCCGTCGGCCAGGCCCCGCACCTTGGCCTCGAGGTCCGCGTCCGACATCGGCCGTTCCAGGCTGCCGACGGCGTGCTCCACGAAGATCTCGTGGCGGCGGCCGTCCACCAGCGTCACGACGGCCCGGACCTGATCCTCGTGAACGGCGGGATCGACCGTGGCCGTCACCCGGTCGCGGAGAGCGACGATCACGGGGTCGCGGGCGTTCTCGTCGCTGAAGTCGCGCATGCCGGCCGCCCCCCGGGCCATGGCGACGGCGGCCGCGAAGTAGACGCTGAACTTCGCCTCCAGGCCCGTGGCCGGCGTCTTCTTGCCGGTCAGCTCCAGGACCAGCGGGTGCACCGTCAGCTCGATCGCGGCGATGTCGGCGGGCACCAGACCGTGGGCGCGGCGCAGTTGGAGGCAGGCGTCGATGGCGGGATGGATGACGATGCCGCACGCGAACGGCTTGTACGTGTTCAGGGAGATCTGGTAGCTGGCGCCGAGGCCGTCCACGATCTCGCCGTAGTCCTGCTTCGTGCTCAGCACGTGTGCCCAGCCGCTCCTGCCCTCGAGGCCGACGTCCGTGCTCGTGAAGCCCTTCGCGGCCAGGAGCGCCGCCGTCAGGCCGTTCTGGGCGGCCCGGCCGGGGTGGAAGCTCTTCGTCATGGACCCGAACATCTCGCGGAGCCCGACCGGCTGCGCGGCGGCGAGGCCGAGTGCCCACACCATCTGCTGCTCGGTGAGCGCCAGCACCCGGCCCGCCGCGACGGCGGCGCCGAACGGCCCCACGGTGCCCGTGATGTGCCACCCGCGGTCGTAGTGGTCGGGATAGACGGCGTTGCCGATACGGCACTCCGCCTCCACGCCCGCCACCAGCGCCGTCAGGAAGTCCTTCCCGGAGACGGGGCGGTACTCGGCCAGCGCGAGGAGGGCCGAGGCCACCGGCCCGGCGGGGTGGATGACCGTCCTGAGGTGCGTGTCGTCGAAGTCGAACACGTGCGAGGCGATCCCGTTCACGACAGCCGCGTGCAGGATGTCGGTGCGCTCGACGCGGCCGAGGAGCGAGGCCTGGGCCGGGCCGGCGAACGGCAGGAGCGCCGCGACGGCGACGTCCACCGTCTCGTGCCGCGATCCGCCGATCGCGCATCCTGTCCAGTTCAGGAGCGTCCGGCAGGCTTCGTGGCGCACTGCCTCGGGCAGGTCCTCGTAGCGCAGGCCCAGCACGTAGCGGGCGAGCGTGCGCGTCACGCCGCTCCGCGCCGCCGCCTCGCGGCCCTCCTGACCGCCCGCCGCGGACGCCTCGGCGCCGAGCGCGGTCGCGACGCCGCCGAGGGCGAGGCTGCCGATGAAGTGCCGACGGTCGAACGCGTCCATGCGCGATCCTCCTGGAGCGGGCCGTACACCGCGCGGCCGAGGGACAGCCTAGTGCAGGCGCTCGGCCCACGCCAGGACGGCGTGCGCTATCCTCGGACGCGGTGACGGCGGCCGGCCCACCGGCGGCGCCGCCCAGAGACGCCATGACGATGCGCACCATGCTCTTCCAGCCGGCGACCGGCGAGTCCACCGTCGGGGACGAGACCGCGATCGAGCGGTGGAAGGCCAGCGCCGACGCCATCCTGTGGCTGGACCTGCAGGACGTCCCCGCCGCCACCGAACGACGGCTGATGACCGAGACCTTCGGCCTCCATCCGCTGGCCATCCAGGACGCGCAGCGGGAGCGTCACCCGCCGAAGTACGAGGCGTTCAAGGACCACGTCTTCATCCTGATGAAGGGGCTGGACGGAGAGTCCCGCGACCTGGACTTCGGCACGATCCAGATCGCCATGTTCGTCGGGCACCGATTCCTCGTCACCCGGCACAGCGGTGATTCGTCGAGCACCGACCGCGTGTGGGCAGAGGCCCTGGCGTCGCCCGGGCTGATCGCGGCGGGCGCCGATGCGCTCGCCGTCCGGCTCTCGCGGTTCATCGTCGACCGGTATCTGCCGATCCTGCTCGCGCTCGAGAGCCGCCTCGACGAGCTCGAGGAGGAGATGATCGCGCGCCCCACGGACACGCTCCTGGCCGAGCTCGTCGGCCACAAGGCGCAGCTCAAGAAGCTGCGGCGCCTGCTGACGTATCACGTCCGGCTCTTCGACGGTCTCCGCACGGCGAGCGTCCCCGCCATACGTGACGGCCTGCGCCACGAACTGCAGGACGTCTACGAGCACCTCGAGCGGTCGTCGAGCCTGGCGGCCCTCTACTACGAGCTGGCGTCCGACCTGATGGACGGCTACATCACGATGGCGTCGCACCGGCTGAACCAGATCGTCAAGATCCTCACGATCGTGACGACGGTGTTCGTGCCGCTGAGCTTCATCGCCGGTGTCTACGGGATGAACTTCGACTACATTCCAGAGCTGCACCTCCCGTACGGCTACTTCGTGGCGCTGTTCCTCATGATCTCCACGGCCGTCGGCGCACTGGTGCTGATGTACCGCAAGGGCTGGATCGGCGAACCGCGCAGGCGGTGACCGAGCCGGGATCGGCCCGCCGCGGGCCGGTGCCCCCGGCCCGTCCCGGCGGGCGGAGGGAGGCACCGTGGAGACACTGCTCCGAAGGTTCGACCCGGCCGCGATGACGGAACGGGCGCTGCAGCACCTGCCCAACGTCCTGGCGGCGCTCATCGTCCTGGCGGTGTTCTGGCTGCTCTTCTCGGTGACCCGGCCGTCCCTCCGCCGCCTGCTCACGCGCGCCGGCCTCCATCCGACGCTGGTGGCGATGCTCGTGGAGCGCGTCTACCGCGCGGTGGTGCTCGCCTTCGGGCTCGTGATGGCCGCCGACCAGATCGGCGTCAACGTGGGCGCGGCCCTGGCCGGCATCGGCGTGGTGGGCATCGCCGTCGGCTTCGCCGCCCAGGACACGCTCGCCAACGTGATCGCGGGGTTCCTGATCTTCATCGACAAGCCGTTCGCCGTCGGCGACTGGGTGACGGTGGCCGAGAACTACGGATCGGTGAGCGACGTGACGATGCGCTCCACCCGCATCCGCACCCCGCGCAACACCTACGTCGTCATCCCCAACCGGACGATCATCGACACGGTGCTCGTGAACCACTCTAAGCACGGCGAGACCCGCATCGACGTGCCGATCGGCATTGCCTACAAGGAGAACATCCCGCGGGCCCGCGAGGCGCTGCTGGCGGCCGTCCGCGACCTGCCGGGCGTCCTCCAGGCGCCGGCCCCGGACCTCGTCGTCACCGAGCTCGGCGCGTCCAGCGTGAACCTCGAGGTGCGGGTGTGGGCCAAGGACGCGTCGCGCGAGCGCCCCATCTACTTCCACGTCATGGAGGCCGGCAAGCTGGCCCTCGACGCCGCCGGCATCGAGATCCCGTACCACCACCTGCAGCTGTTCCTCGACCACGTGGACGACCGCGTGTGGCAGCAGGCCGCGCGCGTCGCCGGGCTGGCCCGCCCCGAGGCGTCGGGGCCGTCCGCCACGAACTGACGCGCGCCCGGCGTCCGGCGCCCGCGGCTACTGCGCGGCGAGCACCCAGCGGACGGCGTCGATCACCAGGCGGGGCTGATCGTTCTGGACGTAGTGTCCGCTGTCGGTGGCCACGTCGTGCCGCGCGCGCCGGCCGTGCGCGGCCAGGTCGCGCTGCAGATCGCCCCAGCGGCTCAGCCGTCGCCCGTCGTCCTCCGAGTCGATGCCATTGGTCCAGCGGCTGCGCGTCACGACGGCCAGCGGCACTGCGATCGGCGGTGGCGCGTACCCGAGGGCCGCGGCCCATGCGTCGAGGCCGACGGCTTCGGGCGGCGGCGCGGGCGCCGAGGTCGGTGGGGGCGCCGGCGGCCGTGGCAGGTCGGCCATCCGCCGTGCCTGATCGGGATGCGACGAGTCCACGAGCACGACGCCGGCGACCTCGTCCGGCCGCTGGACCGCGTACAACTGCGCGATGAGGCCACCGAGCGAGTGGCCGACGACCACGTAGGGCGGCGCCTCGCCGGCGTCGTGGAGCGCCCGCGCGAGCAGCACGATGTAGCGCGGTCCATCGAGGCCCGGCGGCGGCGGGCCGCTGCCGCCGCGGCCGGGACGGTCCACGGCGCACGCGCGGGTCAGGGCCGCGATCGGCCCGTGGACGTCGCGCCACGTCTCGACCGTGTTGAAGGCGCCGGCTTCGAACACCACCAGGGGCGCATCGGCCGCGCCGCCGCCGCAGCGCATCCGGATCGTCGTGCCGCCGCTCTCGATCGCGCGGTCGCTCAGCGCGGGACCCGCCTGGGCCGCGGCGCTCGTGGCCACGCCGGCGAGGACGAGCGCCACGGCACTCGCGACAGTCCACGGGCGCGCGAACAGGGAGCTCGAAACGGCGGCCATCGGCGGCACCTCCCGGAAACCCGCCCACGATAGCAGAGCCCGCGGCGGAGGATGGCTGCTCGGAGACATCGCCTTGACACTTCGCGCGACGCGATGCGAGCATCCCGTCGCTGGAGGGCCGTGCGCCGAGGACCGTTGACGATCTGGGTGTGGGCATCGCCGGTGCGGTCGCGGGCGCCCTCGTCGCCGCCACCGCGCTGCCGCTGGCCGGCCAGGCAGGTCGCGGCCAGGCAGGCTCGACCACGATCCGCGCGGCGTCGACGGCAAGCCGGATCTGAACGGAATCTGGCAGGCCCTCAACACGGCCAACTGGGACATCGAAGCGCATACGGCGCGGCCGGCGCTGGCGATGCGGCCCGGCCCCGTGGTGCCGGTCCCCGCCAAGGAAGTCCTGGCGTTCGGCGCCGTCGGCGCCGTGCCGTCCGGCGTCGGCGTCGTGGTGGGCGGCGAGGTGCCCTACCTTCCCGAGGCGAAGACGAAGAAGGACGAGAACCAGGCGAACTGGCTGACGCGCGATCCGGAGATCAAGTGCTACCTCCCGGGCGTGCCGCGCGCCACCTACATGCCGTTTCCCTTCCAGATCTTCCAGAGCCAGTCGGCGTTCTTCATCGCCTACGAGTACCGGCGCCGTGCGCAACGTGTACTGAAGGGATCCGGGGCCTCCCAGACCGATGCCTGGATGGGCCAGTCGGTGGGCCGGTGGGACGGGGACACGTTCGTCGTCGAGGCCAACGGCTTCAACGACTCCACGTGGTTCGACCGCTCGGGCAACCATCACAGCGAGGCGCTGACGGTCACCGAGCGCTACACGATGACGGACCGGGACCACATCCAGTACGAGGCCGTGATCGAGGACCCGAAGACCTTCTCCCGCCCGTGGACGATCGCCATGCCGCTCTACAGGCACGTCAATGCCGACGCGCGGCTGGGCCAGTTCAAGTGCGTGCCCTTCGTCGAGGGCTGATGTGAGGGCACCTGCCAAGACGCCGCTGCCGTAGGAGACCCGATGCGACCCACGTCACTCACGTTGACGGCCGGCGCGCTCTGGCCAGCATCGGCGCTGCTCGCCCCGGTGGCCGCGCAGGCTCCGGCCGGCATCGCGCAGCTGAAGACCGACTGGACCGTGCCGCGGACGCCCGACGGCACGCCGGATCTGCAGGGCAACTGGTCGAACGCCACCGTCACGCCGCTCGAGCGGCCCGATGGGCAGGGACCCGTGCTGTCGCCTCAGGTCGTCGCCCGCATCGAGAAGGGGATCCAGGACCGCATCGCGCGGCTGGCGCAGCCGAGCGACCCTGATCGGCCGGCGCCGCCGGAGGGCGGCGACGGCTCCACGGGCGCGGCCGGAAACGTCGGTGGCTACAACAACTTCTGGATCGACGCGGGCGAGCGCGTGGCGGTGGTGAACGGCGAGTACCGCACGTCGCTCATCGTGGATCCGCCGAGCGGCAAGGTGCCCGCCCTGACCGAGGCCGGACGCGCCCGACAGGCGGCGCGCGTGGCTCGCGCGCGTCAGTTCGGGCAGTACGACAACCCCGAGAACCGCCCGCTCGCCGAGCGGTGCATCGCGTCCTTCGGCAGCAACGCCGGGCCGCCGATGCTGCCCAACTACTTCTACAACAACAACTACACGATCGTGCAGACGCCCGATCACGTGCTGATCCTCACCGAGATGGTCCACGACGCCCGCATCATCCGCCTCGGGCGCAACCTGAAGCACCTGCCGCCGGACGTGCGCCCGTGGTGGGGCGACTCGATCGGCTGGTGGGAGGGCGATGAGCTGGTGATCGAGACCACCAACTTCCATCCCGATCAGATCTTCCGGGGCGCCTCGGAGACGTTGAAGGTCACCGAGCGGATCTCGCGAGTGGACGAGGGCACGCTGCTCTACGCGTTCACGATCGACGATCCGGACACCTTCACGAGCCCCTGGAGGGGCGAGGTCCCGTTCACGCGGCTCGACGAGCTCATCTACGAATACGCCTGCCACGAGGGCAACTACGCGCTCTCGAACGTCCTGAGCGGCGAGCGCTCGCAGGAGCGGGCGAAGCAGACCCAGAAGCAGCAGGAGTGACCGTCATGCGAACCACGATCCTCGTCCTCGCCTCGGCGCTGGTCGTCGCCACGGGCGCGCGCGTGCTCGGGCACCACGCCTTCGGCGCCGAGTTCGATCCGAACGCGCCCATCCGCCTGCAGGGCAAGGTGGTGAAGCTGGAATGGGTGAACCCGCACGCCTGGATCCACATCGAGGTCGAGAAGGACGGCCAGAAGGAAGTGTGGATGGTGGAAGGCGGCACGCCCAACACGCTGCTCCGCCGTGGCCTGACCCGCGACTCGCTCACGGTCGGCACCGAGCTCATCGTGGACGGCTACCAGACGAAGGACCACTCGCTCAAGCGGGCCAACGGCCGGGACGTGACGTTCACCGACGGCCGGAAGATCTTCATGGGCTCGTCGGGCACCGGCGCCCCCCGTGACGGACGCGATCCCACCGAGCCGCCGGCCAAGAAGC
The DNA here is from genome assembly GCA_041394705.1 of Vicinamibacterales bacterium. Classification (GTDB taxonomy): domain Bacteria; phylum Acidobacteriota; class Vicinamibacteria; order Vicinamibacterales; family UBA2999; genus CADEFD01. The sequence goes on along the minus strand of JAWKHS010000003.1, from coordinate 637,178 downwards.
CGGGCGGCCGCTGAGCCGCCGGGGTTACGAGAAGCCGATCCAGCGCCCGGCCGCCGCCACGACGAACCAGAGCGTGATGGAGGTCGCGCCGACCGCCGCCGCGGCGCCGCGGCTCGTGGAGTCACGTTCGGCGACGCGCTGGCGGACGCCGTACGTGAAGAGCAGGGCGAGCGGCAGGGTGAGCATCTTCAGCCAGAACGACGGGCTGTAGTAGCACTTCACCGCTTCGGACAGGAACAGCGGCACGCCCGTGCCGATGATCAGGATCACCGCCGCCGTCAACCAGGGCCGGGCCGCGCGCGCCAGCGCCGCCGCGGGCGCGCCGGTGAGACCCGCGCCGAGCAGCCGGAGATCCACGAGGAGCAGGGCGCCGCCGAGCAGCGACAGCGCCAGCAGGTGCACGGCCTCGATGGCCGGGAACAGCCACACCGACTCGCGGACGATGCGCCCCAGGCCGGCCGTCTCGAGCGTCTGGAAGTACGGCAGCAGGTCCACGGCTCAGGGCTCGGCCGAGGCGTCGGGCACCCGGCAGCCGGCCGCCCAGTTGACGAGCGCCGGCTGCGGCTGGAGATCGCAGTCGAACCAGTTGTAGGCGACCAGGCGCCCGGTGACGATGACTCCCGTCCAGGCGGCCAGCGACACGACGGCGGCCATGCGCGCCGCCCTCGGTGGGCGCACGTCGCCATCCCAGGCGCCGATGCCCTGGTGGGTCCGGCCGTGGAACCAGGCGATGTTGGCGCCCGCGGCCACGAGGAGCAGCACCTTCACGCGGAAGAAGAGGTTGAAGTAGTAGCGCACGGGATTGGCGTACACGAGCAGGATCCCGGTGACGGCCATCACGACGAAGGCGGCGCGCGTCCACGGCAGGAGCCGCGCCGTGAACTCGGTGGCTGGCACGCGCCGGAACCCCACGCCGAGCAGACGCAGGTCCAGCATCGCCGCCGAGCCCGCGAACAGCATCAGCGTCAGCACGTGCGCCGACTCGAGCAGCGGCCACACGTAGAGCGACTCGCGCAGGGCGACGCTCGACGGCAGATCCGCGATCGCCTGCGCCCAGGACAGCAGCACGGGGAGAGAGTATATGCTCCGCCGATGCGAACGGCCCTCCTCGCCGCTCTCCTTGCCGGGCTCGTCGGGACCGGCCTTCTCGCGCAACCCCCGGCAGCCCGCGGCGCCGCGGCAGGCGACCTCCGGCCCGTCGGCACGATGCAGGAACTCATGGCCTTCGTGGTGCGGCCCGCGTCCGACGCCGTCTTCTACATCGCCAGTCGCACGCCAGACAGTGGCGAGGCCTGGCTGGCGCTCCAAGGTCAGGCCCTGGCGCTGGCCGAAGCCGGAACGGTCCTGATGCTGCCGGCCCATGCGCGAGGCCGCGCCCAGTGGCTGGCCGACGCACGGCTCATGCGGGAGGCGGGCCGGAAGGCGTTCGCGGCAGCGAAGGCGAAGGACGTGGCGGCGCTCGAGGCCCTGAACGACGAGCTCTACACCTCGTGCACGACGTGCCACGAGCGCGTGAAGGTGAAGGTGGCCGGGCCGGACTGACCGGCGCCGGCCCTCAGCGGGCGCCCCCCGCGTTCTGCGGCGGGTGACCGGCGTTCAGCGGCGGGTGACCGGCGTTCAGCGGGCCGAGGCCGAGGCCGCGGCCTCGGCCTGCACGTACTTGGCGTGGCAGTTCGTGCAGACCTCGTAGACCTCGGCGCCGACGTCGAACACCGCCTGGGGGTTCCTCGCCGTGGCCGCGCGGACGGCCTTGTCGCCGACGTCGACCAGCGCGCGCGCCATCTGCATCCAGTCGCCGCCGTCCTTGGGACGCGGGCCCAGCATCAGCAGGTTGCCGGACTCGGCGATCACGTAGGCGTGATCCACCAGCCGATCCCACTCCTCGCCGGTCTCCGGACGGATCTCGGTCACGCCGCTCTGGTCGATGATCGTTCCGACGCCGTCCCAGTACTCGTCGGCGGCGGGCTCCAGCACCGAGTGCATCAACTGCTTGACGTCCGCGACGGCGCGCACGGGCGGCGGCGTGGCCCCCCCGCACGCGGCGGTCGCCACGGCGAGCGCGAAGAGGACGGCGGCGCGCGGCACGCCGGCATTCTACAGCGGGCCGCGTCGCCGCATCCGCGCCATCGCGGGCGGGTCCGCGCGCGGGTGCGGGGGCCATCCGGGCGCCGGGGGCGGGGTGTAGGATGGGGCGCCTGGAGGGTCCTGGATGCTTGCGTTCGTGGTCGCCGTCGCCCTCGTGCAGCCCGCGGCCGACGCGGACGGCCTGACGCCTCTCATGCGCGCCGCCGCGCGCGGCGACGCCGCGCGGGTGGCGTCACTCGTCGCCGGCGGCGCCGATGTGAACGCCGCGCACGCGACGCTCAAGCTGACGCCGCTGATGTTCGCGGCCTACGGCGGGCACGACGCCGTCGTGCAGGCGCTGCTCGAGAAGGGCGCGACGGCGAACCTCAAGGACGCGGCGGGTGCCAGCGCCGCCGACTGGGCCGCCCAGGGCGGACACGCCTCGACGGCGGACCGGCTCGGCAAGGCCGGGGCCCAGCTGAACCCCTTCCTGAACGTGGGCGTCCTCCCCTTCGACCTGATGGACAAGGCCGCGGGCAAGGCGCCCTAGCCGCGAGACGCCGTCGACGCCCGCCACGGACGGTGATCGGGCCGGTGCCGCCATGACGCCCGTTGGTCGCGACGTGGCGCTGCTCTTCGCCGCGCGTGCCCTCCGCCTCGTGGCGTACGGCGCGCTCTCGGTCGTGCTCGTCTTCTACCTGACGGGCCTCGGCCTGACCGAACCGCAGGTCGGCCTGCTCTTGACGCTGACGCTGCTCGGCGACACGGCCGTCTCGCTCGCCGTGACCACGCACGCGGACCGGCTGGGACGGCGGCGGATGCTCACGGTGAGCGCCGGGCTCATGGCAGGGGCCGGCCTGGTGTTCATTTCGACCGATGCGTTCTGGCTGCTGGTGCTCGCGGCCACCGTCGGCGTCATCAGCCCGAGCGGCCAGGAGGTGGGACCGTTCCTGCCCGTCGAACAGGCCGCGCTGGCGCGGGCGGTGCCGGCCGACGCGCGGACGCGCGTGTTCGCGTGGTACACGCTGGCCGGCGCGCTCGCGACGTCGGTCGGGGCCCTGGGGGGCGGGCTCGTGCCGGCGGCGCTCCAGCGGGCGGGCACGGCGCCGCTCGACAGCTACCGGTGGGTGATCGCGGGCTACGCCGCCATCGGCCTCGTGCTGGCCGCGCTGTTCCAGGGGCTCTCGCGCGAGGCGGACGCCGGACCCACCGCGGCCGCCGCGACGGGCCCTGGGGCTGGCAGCGGCCTCTGGGGTCTGCACGAGTCCCGCGGCACCGTCACACGGCTGGCCGCCCTCTTCGCCCTCGACGCCTTCGGCGGCGGCTTCGTCGCCCAGAGCTTCGCCGCTTACTGGTTCCACCTGCGCTTCGGCGTCGATCCCGCCACGCTCGGCCCGATCTTCTTCTGGGCCAACCTGCTCGCTGGCCTCTCGGCCCTGCTGGCCGCCAGGCTCGCGGCCCGCTTCGGACTCGTCCGCACGATGGTCTGGACGCACCTGCCGTCGAACGTGCTGCTGATCCTCGTGCCGCTCATGCCCACGCTGCCGCTGGCGGTCGCCGTCTTGTGGGCGCGCTTCAGCATCAGCCAGATGGACGTCCCGACACGGCAGTCCTACGTGATGGCCGTCGTGCGCCCGGACGAACGCTCGGCCGCCGGCGGCGTCACGGGTGTGGCCCGCACGCTGGGCGCGGCCGTCAGCCCCGTGATCGTCGGCCAGCTGTTCGCGCGCCCGGCGCTCATCAGCCTGCCCTTCGTCATCGCCGGGACGCTCAAGATCGCCTACGACCTGCTGCTCTACCGGGCGTTCGTCGGCGTGCAGCCAGCCGAGGAGCGGGCGGGAACCCACCGGCCGAGGTAGCCTTAGGCCCGTGACCGACGCGCACGACCTCGCCGCGGCGTTGCTCGACGAGGCGGCCCTCGACGGGTTCGTGGCGGCCTGGCGCGCGGGCCGCCTGCCCAAGGCCGCCTGGACCCATGCCGCGCATGTGGCGGTCTGCGCCTATCACGCCTGGCCCGACGTGCCGCACGAAGCGCTGAGCGATGCGATGCGGCGGGGCATCCGTGCGTACAACGAGGCCGTCGGCACGCCGAACACGGCCACGAGCGGCTATCACGAGACCCTCACCCGCTTCTGGTGCGGGGTGGTGGCGGCCCGGCTGGCGGACACCCGGCCGCCGACCCGGCTCGAAGGCGTCAGGGACGCGGTGGCCGCCTTCGGCAACGCCCGTGCGCTCCACCGTGAGTACTACGACGTCGATGTCGTCGGGGACCCGGTCGCCCGCGCGTCCTGGGTGCCTCCGGCGCGCAGACAAACCGAGACAAGTCGAACCAGTTTTTGACGGGTTTCCGGCGAGAAAACGCGAAAAGCTGCCACCTGATCCGAGGTATATTTCCCCGAATCCGATTAGGGGTCGTGTCTCCCTGCCGAGGGCTACGCGCCAGGCAGTCTAGGGTGGGAGTCTGTGCATGACGCGTCTTGGAGTGAAGGTCCTGGGCACGGCGGTGGTGGGCTTCGCGCTCGTCGCTTCCGCCGCCGCTGAACGCGGCCAGCAAGCCCCCGGCCGCGCCGCCGCCTCGCCAGCCCGGCCGGCGGCGTCGCACGTCGCGCTTCCGGCGCTGTCCGCGCGGCAGCAGAGCGAGCTGGTCGCGCAGTACTGCGCCGGCTGCCACAGCGACCGTGCCAAGGCCGGCGGGCTTTCGCTGGCCGGCTTCGACGCCATGAAGGCGCAGGAGCGCCAGGACATCGTCGAGAAGATGATCCGGAAGATGAGCGCCGGGCTCATGCCGCCGCCCGGCGCGAAGCGGCCCGAGCCGGCCACGCTCGACGCGCTCACGGGCGCGCTGGAATCGCGGATGGACGAACTGGCCGCGAGCCACCCGAATCCCGGGCGCCGCACCTTCCAGCGTCTGAACCGGCCCGAGTACGAGCGCGCCATCCGGGAGCTCCTGGATCTCGACGTGGACGCCGGCAACTGGCTCCCGCTGGACCGCAAGAGCGCGAACTTCGACAACATCGCCGACGAGCAGGCCCTGTCGCCCACCCTCCTCGAGGGCTACCTGAACGCGGCGGCCGACATCAGCCGCATGGCCGTCGGCGATCGCAAGGCCGCGAAGGTGGACGTCGTCTACACGAACTCCAGCTACGTGTCGCAGCATCCCTGGGACCACGTGGAGGGCGCGCCGTACGGCACGCGCGGCGGCCTCGTCGTGAACCACGTCTTCCCCGCCGACGCCGAGTACGAGTTCGAGCTGCTGGTCATCTCCGGCGACAACGCCCGCTACGAGGACATCGACGTCTCGATCGACGGGGAGCGCGTGGCCCTCATCAAGTTCGAGAACGGGCCGGCCGCGGCGGCCGACGGGCGCGGCGGGATGCCGCTCAGGACCGAGCGGATCGTGGTCCGCGCCGGCGAGCACCGCGTGTCGGCGGCCTTCGTCCGCCGCAGCGACGGTCCCTACGAGGATCTGATCCGCCCGCACGACTGGTCCTACGCGGGCGGCGGCTCGGGCGGAGCCGGCATCACCACGCTGCCCCACCTGCGCGATCTGCTCATCGCCGGGCCCATCAATCCCACCGGCGTCTCGGACACGCCGAGCCGCCAGCGCGTCTTCTCGTGCCGCCCGACCTCGGCGGCGCAGGAGGTTCCCTGCGCCCGGTCGATCCTGGCGCGGATCGGCTCCGACGCCTACCGTCGGCCGATGGCCGCGGCGGAGATCGACAGCCTGATGCCGTTCTTCGAGAAGGGATCGGCCGAGGGCGGGTTCGAAGCCGGCGTCCGGCAGGCGCTGGAGGCGATTCTCGCCAGCCCGCATTTCGTCTTCCGCATGGAGCGCGAGCGTCCGGCGGCCGCGGGGGCGGAGACGACGCGCGTCGCGGACCTGGATCTGGCCTCGCGGCTCTCGTTCTTCCTCTGGGCGCTGCCACCCGACCAGGAGCTCATCGATCTGGCGAGGGCCGGCCGCCTCGGCACGCCCGGCGCCATCGAGAAGCAGGCCGCGCGCATGCTGGCCGATCCGCGATCCGAGGCCCTGGGGTCGCGCTTCGCGGCGCAGTGGCTGCGCCTGCAGGACCTGGACAAGGTCCATCCGGATCCGAACTTCTTCCCGAACTTCGACGAGAACGTGGCCGACGCGATGAAGCAGGAGACGATCCTGTTCTTCAACGATCTCGTGAAGCAGGACAAGAGCTTCATGGACTTCTTCACGGCCGACTACACGTTCGTGAACGAGCGGCTGGCCAATCACTACGGCATCCCGGGCATCGCCGGCACGCACTTCCGCAAGGTCACGTATCCCGATGCCCGCCGGCGCGGCATCCTCGGCCAGGGCAGCGTGCTCGTGCAGACGTCGCTGGCCAACCGCACTTCGCCGGTACTGCGGGGCAAGTGGATCATGGAGGTGCTGCTCGGCACGCCGCCGCCCGCCCCGCCGCCGAACGTCCCGACGCTGGACGAGCAGGCGAACGCCAAGGACGGCAAGCTCCTGACGACGCGTGAGCGGATGGAGATCCACCGCAAGAACCCGACCTGCAACGCCTGCCACCGGCTGATGGACCCGATCGGGCTCTCGCTCGACAGCTTCGACGTGACCGGCCGCTGGCGGGAGCGCGAGAACGGCATGCCGCTCGACACGCGCGGCGACTACTACGACGGTTCGCACATCAACAACCTCGACCAGCTGTCCGCGGCCCTCCTCCGGCGGCCGGCGCCGCTCGTGCGCAACTTCACGGAGAACCTGATGCGGTACGCGCTGGGCCGGCGGCTCGAGGACTACGACATGCCGACCGTGCGCGCGATCGCCCGTCAGGCCGAGGCCGGCGGCTACAAGATGTCGTCGTTCATCATGAGCGTCGTGAAGAGCGACGCGTTCCAGCGCAGGCACGTGGATGCCGGTCCGGTCACGACGACCGAGGCCGCGTCCGAGGCCGGCAAGCAGCAGCGGTAGTCGTCTCACAACCCCGAGGAGATTCGCATGTCGTTCATCACCGGTAAGCAGCTGCCCCGCCGCACCTTCCTGCGCGGTGCCGGAGCCACGATCGCCCTGCCGTTCCTCGAGGCGATGGTGCCGGCCGGGCGTGCGCTGGCCAAGACGCCCGAGCGCACGCGCCTCGTCTGCATCGAGGAGGTGCACGGCCTGGCGGGCTGCAACGACTGGGCGGCCAAGCAGCTGCTCTTCGCGCCGGCCACGACCGGCCGCGACTTCCAGCTCGTGAACGACAACGCGCTGAAGTCGCTCGAGCCGTACCGCGACTACCTCACCATCGTCAGCAACACCGACGTGCGGATGGCCGAGGCCTTCACGCTGCCCGAGATCGGCGGCGACCACTTCCGCTCGAGCGCGGTCTTCCTGACGCAGTCGCACCCGAAGCAGACGCAGGGCTCGGACATCTGGTGCGGCACCTCCATGGACCAGCTCTACGCCCAGAAGTTCGGGCAGTCCACGCCCCTGCCCTCGATGCAGTTCTGCATCGAGAACCTCGACCAGGCCGGCGGCTGCACCTACAACTACTCCTGCGCCTACACCGACTCGATCAGCTGGGCCTCGCCGAACGACCCGCTGCCGATGATTCGCGACCCTCGCGTGGCCTTCGACATGCTGTTCGGCTCGGGCAGCTCGAAGGAAGACCGCGAGGCGCGGCGGCAGTCGCGGCGCAGCATCCTGGACTGGATCGCCGGCCAGGTCACGGACGTCCGCAACGAGCTCGGCTCGAGCGACCGCACCCGCCTCGACAAGTACCTCGACCACGTGCGTGAGATCGAACGCCGCATCCAGGCGATCGAGGCCCGCAACACCAGCGGCGAGGCGCGCGAGCTGCCGGGCGCCCCGGCCGGCGTGCCCGACTCGTTCTCCGAGCACATGCACTTGCTGTTCGACCTCCAGGTGCTGGCGCTCGAATCCGACATGACCCGCATCATCACGTTCAAGACGGGCCGCGACTCGCAGAACCGGGTCTTCCCGGAGAGCGGCTCCGATCAGCCGTTCCACCCGGCCTCGCACCACGGCAACCGCGAGGACCGGATCATGGAGTTCAACAAGATCTGCAAGTACCGCGTCGGCATGCTGCCCTACTTCCTCGACAAGATGAAGTCGTCGATGGAAGGCGACGCGAGCCTGCTCGACAAGACCGTCGTGGTGTGGGGGTCGCCCATGGCGGACGCCAACGTCCACAACCACCGCCGCTGCCCGCTCGTCCTCCTGGGCAAGGGCAACGGGATGCTGTCGGGCAACATGCACGTCAAGGCGGCCGACGGCACGCCGATGGCCAACGCGATGCTCACGCTCCTCCACAACCTCGGGCTCGACGACATGCAGAGCTTCGGCGACAGCACGGGCGAGCTCTCGCTCACGCAGTCCACGGTCACCGTGGCCTAGGGCGGGGAGGCACAGCGATGCGACTGCGATTCAGCCTGCCGCTCCTGGCGGCGGTCGTGATGACGGCGATGGTCGGCGCGGCCCCGGCCGTCTCCCCGGTGGCGGATGCCGCCATGAAGGGCGACCGCGCCGCGGTGAAGGCGCTCATCGCGCAGGGCGCCGACGTCAACGCGGCGCAGGGCGACGGCATGAGCGCCCTGCACTGGGCCGCCGACCGCGGCGACGCGGACCTGGCCGAGATGCTCGTCTACGCCGGTGCGAACCCGCGGGCCGTGACGCGCATCGGGCAGTACACGCCGCTCCATCTCGCCAGCCGCGCGGGCAGCCTCGGCGTGGTCCAGGTGCTCCTGAAGAACGGCGCCGAGGCGGATGCCAAGACGTCGGTCAGTGGGGCCACGCCCCTGCACCTGGCGGCCTCGTCGGGCAACGCCGCCGTGATCAACGCCCTGCTCGACGCCAAGGCCGACGTGAACGCGAAGGAGTCCGAGTGGGGACAGACCCCGCTCATCTTCGCGGCGTCCCTGAATCGCGTCGAGGCCATCAAGGCCCTCCTGGCGCGCGGCGCCGACCCGAGCATCACCAGCCATGCCCTGGATCTCCAGAAGCACATGCCGCTCGACCGCGCGTCGAACCAGCGCTTCGCGAAGGTGCTCGAGAGCACGGCGGGCAAGAACGCCACGCCGTCGCCCAGCCAGCTTCAGGCCGCCGTGCAGGCCAGCCGCGAGCTGTACGCGTCGGGCAAGGTACCGGAACCCGATCCCAACGAGCGCGGCCGCGGCGGGCGCGGTGGCGGCGGGCAACAGGCGGCCGGCGGCGACCCGGGCCAGGGCGGCCAGGGGCAGGGGGGGCAGCAGCAGTTCTTCGAGCAGACCCCGGGACTGACCTTCAAGGGCGGTCTCACGGCGCTCCTCCACGCCTCGCGCCAGGGCCACCTCGGCGCGGCGACGGCCCTCCTCGACGGGGGCGCGAACGTGAACGAGGTGAGCGCCGGCGACGGGACGAGCCCGCTGCTCATGGCCACCATCAACGGTCAGTTCGACATGGCGATGCTGCTCCTGGAGCACGGCGCCGATCCCAACCTGGCGGCCAAGGGCAGCGCCGCCACCCCGCTCTGGACCGCCATCAACACGCAGTGGCAGCCCCGGACGCGCTTCCCGCAGCCCCAGGAAACGGAGCTGCAGAAGGCCACCTACCTCGACGTCGTGGCCCGCTTGCTTGAGAAGGGCGCGGACCCCAACGCCCGCATCGCCCAGCACCCGTGGTACATGGTCTACAGCGGCTGCGGCAACCGGAACTGCGGCCTGGCCGACACCTCCGGCTCCACGGCGTTCTGGCGGGCCGCGTACGGCACCGACGTCGAGGCCATGCGTCTCCTGATGAAGGCCGGCGCGGATCCGAACATCCCCTCGATGGCGCCGAAGCAGGCCGTGCGCCGGGGCCCCGAGGGTGGCGGTCCGGGGTCCGACGGCTCGGGCCGCACGATGTCGGCCGTGGAGATTCCAAAGCTGGCCCCGATCCCGTGGGGCGGTCCCGGCGTGTCGGCGCTGCACGCGGCCGCAGGCGTCGAGTACGGCGAGGGCTTCGCGGGCAACGCGCACCGGCACGCGCCGGACAGCTGGCTCGCGGCGGTCAGGTTCCTCGTGGAGGAAGCCGGCCTCGACGTGAACGCCCGTGACAACGACGGCTACACGCCGCTCCACCATGCCGCCGCGCGCGGCGACAACGACGTGATCCTGTATCTCGTCGGCAAGGGCGCCGACCCGACGATCGTCGCCAGGAACGGCCAGACCGTGGCCGACATGGCCAACGGTCCCGTTCAGCGCGTGTCGCCCTTCCCCGCCACCGTGGCCCTGCTCGAGAAGCTGGGCTCGAAGAACAATCACCGGTGCGTGTCCTGCTAGGGACGGGGAACGAGGGGCTGGGGCCTGGCGCTCCAGGAACGACCCAGGGGCCCGGCGGCAACGCCGGGCCCTTTTTTCGTGCCTCTCTTTCACCGCCGTCGCGTGTCGCTTCTCGATACCTCAGCCGCGAGCGGCCGGCCGGGGGGCGCCGGCCACCGCCAGGTCGAGCTGGCGGGGAATAGTCCGCAGGGCTCGGCCGGAACACGCGCTGCCGGGGCCCGCGCCGATGGCGGCCGCCGTTCGGGTCGGCGGGTTCGTGCGGCACAATACCTGCTGTACTCACGAACGGAGGTGGTTGTGACCACTCGACTGCGAACGATCGTGATCCTGGCGGGTCTGGCAGTGTGGGCCGTGCCGGCCCTCGCGCAGGACGCTGCCCAGGTGGCCAAGGGCAAGACCGTCTACGACGCCCAGAAGTGCTCGCTCTGCCACGCCGTCGCCGGCCGCGGCAATGCGAAGGGGCCGCTGGACGACGTCGGCAAGCGGCTCAGCGCCGACGAGATCCGGAAATGGATCGTCACGCCGAAGGACATGACGTCGCCGACGAACCGCAAGCCGGCGATGCGCGCCTATCCGTCCCTGCCGGCGGAGGATCTCGACGCGCTCGTCGCCTACATGCGCTCCCTCAAAGGCTAGGCGGTCGCCATGTCGATCGCCCGGACGCCTCTGGCAGCGTTCGGCGTCGTCCTCGCGACGGCGTGCGCGCTGCTGTTCGTGCTCGCCCTTGGTGCCGAGTCGTACGGGCTCATCCAGAACCCGTACGTCGGCATCCTGATCTTCGGGGCACTTCCCCTCGGCCTGCTCCTGGGCCTCGCCTGCATCCTGGTCGGCAACCTCCTCGCGCGCCGCCGCGGCCGCGAGGTGGTGTGGCCGGTGGTGAACCTGGCGAACCGCGGCCAGCGCATCTTCGTGATGGGCCTGCTCGCGGCCTCGCTCGTCAACATCGTCATCCTGTCGGCCGCCGGCTACGGCGCCGTGCACTACATGGAGACGCCGTCGTTCTGCGGCCAGGTCTGCCACGAGGTCATGGAGCCGGAGTACGTGGGCCACGCGGCCGGTCCGCACGCCAACGTCACCTGCGTGAGCTGCCACGTGGGCTCGGGCGCCAACGCACTGGTGGCGTCGAAGGTCGACGGCACGCGGCGCCTCTACAAGTTCCTCACGAACACCGCCAGCCGCCCGATCCCCACCCCGCTGGCCGAAATGCGGCCCGCACGGGACACCTGCGCGACCTGCCACTGGCCGCAGAAGATTCACGGGGACAAGCTCCGCGTGATCAAGGAATACGGCGACGACGAGGCCTCCACCGAGACCGTCACGACCCTCGAGCTCCACGTCGGCGGCGGCAACAGCGAGCTCGGCGTCGGCGAGGGCATCCACTGGCACATGAACGTGGACAACCAGGTCGAGTACGTGACGCTGGATCGGGAGCGGCAGGACATCCCGTACGTGAAGCTCACGACGCGCGCCGGCGAAGTCCGCGAGTACCGCCGGCCCGGCATCACCGACGAGCAGCTCGCCGCCGGCACCCGCCGGCTCATGGACTGCACCGACTGCCACAACCGTCCGAGCCATACGTTCGCGCCCTCGGCCGAACGGGCCGCCGACAACGCCCTCGCCGTCAACGAGGCACCGCGGTCGCTGCCGTTCGTGCGGCGGGAGATGGTCAAGGCACTGAAGACCGACGCGCCCACCCGCGATGCGGCCATGACGGCCATCGACGCCAGCCTGCGCGCGTTCTACACGGGTCCGGACCTGCCGGCGCCCGTCGCGGCCGCGGACCTCGACCAGGTGATCCGGGCGACGCAGCTCGTCTACCGGGAGAACGTCTTCCCGCAGATGAAGATCGGCTGGGGCACCTACCGGTCGGAACTCGGCCACGTGTCGTCACCCGGGTGCTTCCGGTGCCACGACGAGGAGAAGGCCACCCCCGACGGGAAGACGATCGGCCAGGACTGCGAGTCCTGCCACGTCATGCGCTAGGCGCGCTCTGCCGCGGCGGAACCTGATATCTTCGACATCGTCTAACATTCGAGGATGCCCGACGTCATCCTCGGAGAGTTCGAACAGACCGTCCTGCTGGCGGTGCTCCATGCGGGCACCTCCGCATACGGTATCCCCGTCTGGCGCGAGATCGAGTCGCGGGCGGAGCGCAAGGCATCCCTCGCCGCCGTCTACAAGACTCTCGACCGCCTCGAGCAGAAAGGCTACGTCCGGAGCCGCGTGGGTGAGCCGTCCGCCGAGCGCGGCGGCCGTGCGCGCCGCGTCTACGCCGTCAGCGCCGCCGGGATGCGGGCGCTCCGGGGATCGCTCGGCGCCCTGCAGCGCATGACGCGCGGGCTCGAGGACCTGCTGAGCCCGTCATGACACCCCCACGGCTCCCGCGGGCCGCCCTGGATTGCCTGCTCCCCAGCCGCCTGCGGGACGCGGTCATCGGAGATCTCGACGAGCTCTTCGCCGCCGAATATGAGGCCCGCCCGTGGCGGGCTCGGGCCGTCTACTGGCGTCGAGCCGTCCAGGCTGCCTGCCAGCTCACCCCGCTCCCCCGTCCCCGACGAGCCGTTCCCCGGGAGTCAGCCATGATCACGTTCCTCAAGGATCTCCGGCACGGAGTCCGGCTGTTCGTGCGCCAGCCGGGCTACGCGTGGGCCGCTGCCGCCACGCTGGCCCTGGCCATCGGCGCCAACACCGTCATCTTCTCCTTCGCCAACCTCCTCCTGCTGAAGCCCTTGCCCATCACGGCGCCCGACCGGCTCGGCTGGGTCTTCGCCAACGGCCCGAACGCCCCGGTGGACCGCGCCAGCGTCTCGCTGCCCGAGTACGTCGCCTACCGCGACGGGGCCACGGCCTTCGCCCAGCTCGCGGCATGGCGCCGCGACACGGTCGTGCTGCGCGCGGGTGACGCCGGCGCCGAGCGGGCCGCCGCACAGTTCGTCGTCGGGGATCTCCAGGGCCTGTGGGGGCTCCGGACCGTTCGCGGACGGACGCTCTCGAAGGACGACGAGGGCCAGGCGGCGCGGCCCGTGGCCGTCCTGAGCCACCGCTACTGGGCGACGCGTTTCGGCGGGGCGGACCTCGTCGGCGCGGACCTCGTCGTCGACGGCCGCCGCCGCACCGTGGTCGGCGTGCTCACGCCGGACATCGAGCTCGGCAACCTCTCGGAGATCGACGTGTGGCTGCCGCTCGGACCCGAGCCCGCGCTCGCCAGCCGCACCCAGCGCGGCTGGCGCCCGGTGGGACGGCTCGCGCCGTCCGCCACCATCGAGACCGCGAACGCGCAGGTGGCGGCGATCGGCCACCGGCTCGCCGCCACCTATCCAGAGAGCCGCGACTGGACGGTTCGGGTCGGCCCAACGCGCGACGCGCTCGGGGGTGGCGACACCTGGATCGTCCTCTCGATGCTCGGCGCCGTCGTGGGCCTGCTGCTGGTCCTCGCCTGCGCGAACATCATGAACCTGCTCGTCGCGCGGCTCATCGGGCGGCGTCACGAACTCGCGATGCGAACGGCCCTCGGCGCGACACGGGGCCGCGTTGCGCGCCAGATCGTCGCCGAGAGCCTGTCGGTGGGTCTGGCTGGATTCGCGTTGGGCGTGGCGCTCGGCTGGGCGGGCCTCCAGGCCGTGCACGCGCTGGCCACCGAGCCGTTCTTCGAGCAGGTGGTCATCGACGCGCGCGTGGTCGGCTTCGCCCTCGCGCTCGCGTTCGTGGCGCCCGTGGCGTTCGCGGTGGCGCCGACGCTGCGCGTGCTCCGCCAGGACGCGCTGCCGACGCTGAACGACGCGTCTGGCCGCGCCGTCGGCGGCCACCGGCTGGCGCGGAGCCGCTCCGTGCTCGTCGTCGTGCAGGTGAGCCTGGCGGTGACGCTGCTGGTCGTGGCCGGCCTCGTCGTGAAGTCCGTGCGCGCGGTCGTCACGGCGGACCTCGGCTACGATCCGGCGCCGCTGGCCACCGTGGCGTTCGACGTGCCGGCCTTCATGACGCAGGAGGACGACGCGGCCCTCGCCGTGCGCCGGCGAATCCTGGACGAGGCCACGCGCCTCCCGGGCGCGTCCGCAGCGACGCTCGCCTCGGTGCTCCCGGCCATCCAGTTCCCCCAGACGACGCCCTTCACGATCGCCGACCGGCCGGCGGAGCGCGATCGCGATCGCCCCACGACCGGCCTCACCGTGGTCGGCACCGACTTCTTCCATGTGACGGGGATAGCCATGGTCGCCGGCCGCGGGTTCACGAGCGCCGACCGGACGGCGGCCCGGGCGCCCATCGTGGTGTCGCGCGAGGCCGTGAGGCGCTACTGGCAGGACCAGCCCGACGCCGCGCTCGGCGCGGTCGTCCTCCTGCCCAGGCCTGACGGTGCCGCGCCGGTCGAAGCGGTCGTGGTCGGCGTTGCCCGCGACCTCGCCAACGCGGACCTCGATCGGAGGCCCGAGCCGCAGCTGTTCGTGCTCGACGATCACGTGCCGAGCCGTCGCATGTATCTCGTGGTGCGCGGCGATCGGCCGGCCGAACTGGCCGGACGCTTGTCCGGGGCGATCCATGCCGTGGCGCCGGACATTCCGACCGAGCGGGCCCTGACCGGGCCCGCGGCCCTGGAGCGCGAGCAGGGCTCGGGGCTCCTCCTGAGCGCGCTCTTCGCGGCGTTCGCGGGCGTCGCCGTGCTGCTGGCCGCCACGGGTCTCTACGGGGTGATGTCGTACGCCGTCAGCCAGCGCACGCCCGAAATCGCGCTCCGGCTGGCGCTCGGTGCGTCTGGCAGGGACATCGCGCGCGACGTCATGGGCCGCACCGTCGGTCTCGCCGCGATCGGCGCCGTCGCCGGCCTGGGCGGCGCCGCGCTCCTGGCCCAGGGGATGCGATCCGTGCTCTTCGGCGTGACGACGACCGATCCCGTCACGTACGCGGGCGCGGCGGCACTGGCGCTTTCGGCCGCCGCCGTGGCGGCATGGACACCGATGCGGCGGGCTGCCGGCATCGACCCGATCGCCGCTTTGCGTCAGGCCTGAGCGGCCCTGATGCCCCCCGGGTCCAGGGTCTCGGGTCTCGGACTGGCCGGGTCGCGATCAGGCCGCGGACCGAGTCACGGCGCGGCCGCAAGATTGGGCGGCGTACATGACAAGGCCCGGTGGACGTCCACCGGGCCTCTCGCCATCACGGGGCCCCGAGCCCCGGGCCCCGAGTCCCGCCTAACACGACACGCACTTGTGGTTGTTCGTGGCGCCCAGGCTCTCGAGCAGCTTGATGGTCTCGGGGAACGGCTGCACGCGCTGGACCGGGCCGTTGGCCATGTCCACCGTGGTCTGGCCGCCGCGGTTCACCTTCGTGACGTCCGCGCCCTTCGACACCAGGTACTTGATCATCTCGTTGTCGCCGCGTGAGGCGGCGTGGTGGAGGGCCGTGTTGCCGTCCGCGTCGCGGACGTTGGGGTCGGTCCCGAGGTCCTCGATGAGGTACTTCACCGCAGCCAGCATGCCCGAGGGCGCGAAGCGGTGCGCGTTGCCGGCGAACCCCTCGCCGTAGCCCGCGCCCGACGCGGCCAGCAGCGGCGGGATGTCCGGGCCATTGGTGGGCACCGGCGGCAGCCCCGAGTGATCGCGGCTCTCATCCGTGCTGCGCACGCCGCCCTGGCGGAACCGGTCGTTCGCCGCGGGCTTGGCCGTGGGGATGCTTGGGTCCGCGCCACGGGCCACCAGGAGCTTCATGGCCTCGATGTCGCTGGCATAGGCGGCGCGCCAGAACGGCGTGGCGCCCTGATCGTCCACTCGCAGCAGGTCGAAGTTGTACTGCGTGTACCAGATCTTCTTGTTCGTCCGGGCGTTCGGATCGGCGCCCTTGTCGAGGAGTTGCGTCATCAGATCCAGGTACGAGGTCTTCTGCTGGAGGTAGGCGCGCGGCTGCGGATAGAACGACCGCGGCTGCCATTGCACGTTGAGCACGGCATACAGCGGGGTCATGCCGGCGTCGCTCGCCAGGTTCGGGTCCGCGCCCTTCGAGAGCAGATACGCCACCAGGTCGAACTGGCCGTTGATGGCGGCGATCACCATCGGGCTCGAGTGGTCGCCGGCCGTCACCCGGTTCACGTCGGCGCCGCCCTCGACGAGCGCCTTGACGGTGTCGGCCGCGCCCTGCCGCGCCGCGAGATGGAGCGCCGTGAGGCCGCCGTACTGGCCGATGAGCTCGTTGTACTTGTAGGGCCGGTCCACGCCCGCGACCCGCGCCGGAGCCGCCCCCGCCCTGTTCGGCGCAGCCGCGGCCGGCGCGCTGCCCGCCCGGGCGGCCGTCGCACGCCCCTGCTCCTGCCGCAGCTGATCCTGCAGGACCTCCTCGGGCACTTCCACGGTGCTCAGGTCCACCACGTGCGACTGCACGTCGGGCTTGGCGCCATGGGCCAGGAGCGCCTGCACCGCCTCGGTGCGGCCGAGCCCGGCGGCGAACATCAGGGCGGTCTGGCCGTTGGCCGACTCGGTGGCGTCCAGCGCGGCGCCGGCGTCGGCCAGGGCATTCACGATCGCGGCGTTGCCCGAGGCCGCGGCCAGCATCAGGGGCGTGGCGCCGGTGCTGGTCGGGGCGTCGGCAGGCGCTCCGGCCTTGAGCATGGGCACCACGGCCCCGTCCTGCCCGGCACGGCAGGCCAGGTGGAGGGGCGTGAACCCGCCGATCCGCGTCGTGGCCCGGACGTTCGCGCCCGCCACGAGCAGCATGTCGGCCATGGTCGTGTCGCCGTGCAGGGCGGCCCAATGCAGGGCGGTCATCCCGTCGCCCTGCGCGGCGTTGGGGTCGGCCCCCGAGCGCAGCAGCTTCTGGACGGTCTCGGGTTCCTTCGCCATGGCGGCATCGGCCACGGGGCTGGTCGGCGCCTGGGCGCCCAGCAGCCCGGCCGAGCACGCGACCAGGCCGGCGACGAGCGCGGCGCGCGCGGTGGAAGACATCCGCATGGGCGTCAGATCCTCTCTGCCATCGTCGTGGCCAGCGGCTGATTGAGGTCGAGTTCGGCGGTGCTGTCGCCGAACTGCGGGTTGGTCACGTCGAAGGCCCTGAGCATCGACAGCATGGCGTTCGCCATCGGCGTGCCATCGGCCGTCCTGATGTGCAGGTTGCCCTGGACGGCGCCCCCGGCGTGGCCGGCGATGAAGAGCGGGCAGCGCTTGTGGTTGTGCACGTTCGGGTTGCCCATGGGCGACCCGTAGAACACCAGCGTGTTGTCGAGCAGGTTGCCGGCGTCGCCGTCCGGCGTGTTCTTCAGCTTCTCGAGCAGGTACGGCACCAGGCCCACGTGGTAGCGGTTGATCTTGGCGAAGTCGAGGATGCGCTCGTCGCGCTCGCCGTGGTGGGACGCGATGTGGAACCCGGTGTTGACCTCCGGGATGAACACGCGATTCGAGACATCGCGGCTCAACTTGAAGGCGAACACGCGCGTCAGGTCCGACTGGAACGCCAGCACCTGCAGGTCCATCATCAGCTTGACGTGCTCTTCGTAGCTGTCGGGCACGCCGCGGGGCGCACCGGGCAGTTCGCGCTGTTCGCCGCTCGAGTTCTTCTCCTCGACCTTCTGGATGCGGCGCTCGATCTCGCGCACGTCCTCCAGGTACTCGGACAGCCGCGCGCGGTCGGTGGCGCCCAGGTCCTTCTGCAATCGATTGACCGACTCGGACACGAAGTCGAGCAGGCTCATGTCGCGCTTGCGGCGGCGGGCCCGCGCCTCCGGCGTCGCGCCGATGCCGAAGAGCTGGTCGAAGACGAGACGCGGGTCGCGGATCATCGGCAGCGGGGTCTCGGGATCGGCCCAGCTGATGGAATCGGTGTAGGCGCACGAGTACCCGTAGAAGCACCCGCCGGACTGGTCGACGTTCTCGATGCACAGCTGCATCGAGGGGATGGGCGTCTCGTGGCCGATCTTCTGCGCCACGATCTGATCGATCGAGGTCCCGGCGTGCAGGTCCGAGCCCTGCGTCTGCTTGGGGTGCGACTGCGTCAGGAAGACGGCCGCCGACCGGAAGTGGTCGCCGCCGATCTCGGGCGGCGTGAAGGCCTCGGCGTTGGCCACGTCGGTGTTGCTGACGATCGTCAGGTAGTCGCGATAGGGCTCGAGCGGCGCCATCGCCGTGGGCGACAGGTCGAAGTCGCGACCGGCGGCGGCCGGGGCCCACAGGTTGCGCTTGGCGCCGAAGGTCGTGCTGCCCGCGGCGCCGTGGACCATCTCCATCGCGATGAGACGGCGCTTGCCGGGCAGCGCCTTGGCCAGGGCGGTGCTGGCCGGGATCATGGCGTCCAGCAAGGGGAGGGCGATCGCGGCCCCCATGCCCTTCAGCAAGGTCCGGCGGGGAAGGTGGCGCTTCGTCAGTAGCATGTCGACTCCTGCATACGGTCCATCATCGCGCGGGCGCGGGCGCCGCGGTCGTCGTGTCGGCGGCGGGCTCCACGTTCATCTGGAAGGCCGGGCTCGTCGCGATGCCCAGCACGAAGGCGGAGAGCGCGAAGTCCTTCGACTCGGCGCCCCGGAGCACGCGGCGGACGGTCGGCATGTCCGTGGGCTCCACCCGGCGGCCCAGGGCGTAGGTCATCAGGCTCTGGGTGAAGCTCGAGAGGAACGCGTACTTGTTCTTCAGGATCGCGGCCCTGAGGCCCGCCGGTCCTTCCATGGGCGTGCCGTCGTAGAGCTGGCCGGCCGTGTCCACGGGGTTCCCGTTGTCCTTGATGCGGTACTTGCCCGTGACGTCGAAGTTCTCGAGCGTGAGTCCCAGCGGGTCGATCACGCGGTGGCACGACAGGCACGCCGGGTTCTTCCGGTGCGCCTCCATGCGCTCGCGGACCGTCAGCACCTTGTTGCCGGTCGTGCCGCCGGTCTCTTCGAGCGTCGGCACGTTCGGCGGCGGCGCCGGGGGCGGCGAGCCGAGCATCACCTCCATCACCCACTTGCCGCGCATGACGGGCGACGTCCGGTCGGCGACCGACGTCTGCACCAGGATGCTCCCCTGCCCCAGAATGCCCCGGCGCTCCGGCGGCATCGTGACCTTGCGGAACTCGTTCCCGGTCACGTTGGGGATGCCGTAGTGCCGGGCCAGCCGCTCGTTCACGAACGAGTAGTCGGCGGTGATGAGCTCCAGCACGCTCCGGTCCTCGCGCACGAGGTTGGCGAAGAAGAGCTCGGTCTCCTTCATCATGGCGCGGCCGAGCGTGCGATCGAAGTACGGATAGGTCAGGGCGTCCGGCAGCACTTCCTCGACGTCGCGCAGCCGCAGCCACTGCGCGGCGAAGCGCGTGGCCAGCGCGTCTGAGCGCGGGTCGGCCAGCAGGCGCTTGACCTGCCGCTCGAAGACGGCGGCGTTGCCGAGCCGGCCCTGGGCGGCCAGCCGGCGCAGCTCCTCGTCGGGACCGACGCCCCAGATGAAGAACGACAGGCGGGAGGCGAGGTCGATGTCGCGCACGCGGTAGGCCGTCGTGCCGCGGCGGGCCGACGCGGGCGGGGTCTCGAGCTTGAACAGGAACTGCGGGCTCGCCAGCACGGCTTCCATCGCCGCCTCGATGCCGCCCTCGAAGTCGCGGTCCTGGCGGCCCTGCTCGTAGAACTTCATGAGCTCGGCGAACTCCACGTCGGTCACCGGACGGCGGAACGCCTTGGTCGACACGCGCCGGACGATCTCGGTGGCGCAATCCTGCTCCGAGGCTGCCGACGTCGGGCGGCAGGTGAACACGGCGCGCCGGCTGTCGGTGTCGGAGATGCCGGTGACGCGCTGCGGCCCGACCACGGCCAGGTCCTTCAGATGCGGCAGGGTCGTGATACCGAAGGCGACGCCGATCTGCGTGTCGGCCAGGGTGTGGTCGATGGGGGCGATGAGATCGTTCACCGGCCCCTCGAAGCGCTGGAGGAAGGCGGCCGTCACGCGGTGCGCACCCGCGGTGACGTGGATGTCCGCCGTCTTCATGATGAGGCTCGTCGAGCCCTCGTACATCTTCGGGTCGATCTCGAGGAGCGCCTTGCGCTCGCCGTCCACCGAGATCTCGATCTGCTCGTTGGGTGCCGGCCCCCCGAACAGGAAGCCGCAGGCATTGCCGTGGAGCTCGACGCGGAACAGGTACTCGCCGTCGGCCGGGAACGTGTGGACGACCGAGACGCCGCCGCGGGTGCCGAACGGCGCCCCGTCCACCCGCTGGAGCTGCGAGGCGGTCTTCGGCACGCGGTAGAGGGCCTCGGCGGCGGGGGCCTCGGGATCGCCGAGGGCGAGCGCCGCCACCCGGCCCGCCGCGCGCAGGTAGGACTCCATGAGCGCGGGGGAGAAGGTCTGGGCGTCGACGACGTTGTCGAACCCGTTCACGATGGTGTCGGCGGGCAGCAGCGCGCTCACGTCGACGTCGAGCGCGAAGATCTCCTTGACCGCGCGGGCGTATTCGGCGCGGTTCAACCGCTGGAAGGACCGGCCGCCGGGATGCGGCGTCCTGGCTTCGGCGCCGTCCAGCGTCGTCTCGAACGCCGTCGCCAGATCCGCCAGCACCGTGCCCTCGGGCCGCTTCGCGCCCGCCGGCGGCATCATCCCGAGCCGCAGCTTGCGGACGATCTTCTCGCCGAGCGCGACGTCGTCGAGCAGTGCGGCCGCGTCGAACGACGCCAGCGAGATCCCGCCGGCCTTGCCGCGTTCGGAGTGGCACGTCGCGCAGTACTGGCGGACCGTCGCGGTCTGTGCGGTCGTGTCCAGCGTGGCGTGGGACGCGGCCGGCGCCACTGTCTGGCGCCCCGCCCGACCGGCAGGCGCGGCTGCCGCATCCAAATCGACCGCCGCGGCTGCGGTCAACGACACCCCTACGACGACGAGCCACCGCATGTGCGAACACTCCTTCCGGCAGTCCACGGCGGGGACCCCCAGAAACACTGGAACAAAGCCGTATTCTACATGCCCGGATCGCCTCCTGCCGGTGACATCGGGAGACGTCGAGGCAAGGTCCGGCTGGCCTCGCGCGTGGGTGGCGAGCGCCTCGGCGCCGTGAGTAGACTAGCCCGTCGAGCCCGAACGGGCGGGCCTGGACACGGAGGAATCGCGATGAGACGAATGGTTCTGGGAATGGCGCTGCTCGGCGCCGGTCTGCTCGTGGGTGCGGCGACGGTCGAGACGCAGGCGCAGGCGCCGCTCGGGTTCTTCATCACGTCCGTGGGGAAGGGCGACGGCGCGAACCTCGGCGGCATCGCGGGCGCCGATGCGCACTGCCAGGCGCTGGCCAAGGCGGCCGGGGCCGGGAATCGCGAGTGGCGCGCATATCTCAGCGCGGCGGCCGCCAACGGCCAGCCCGCGGTCAACGCCCGGGATCGCATCGGGAGCGGCCCCTGGTACAACGCGAAAGGCGTGATGGTGGCCAGCAGCGTGGCCGACCTCCACAGCGACAACAACAAGCTCGGCAAGGAGAACTCGCTCACCGAGAAGGGCACCGTCGTGAACGGCCGCGGGGACACGCCGAACCAGCACGACATCCTGACCGGCTCGAACCTCGACGGCACGCTGGCCACCGGTGCCGGCGACACGACGTGCGGAAACTGGACGAGCAACGGGGCCGGCAGCGCGCTCCTGGGCCACTTCGACAAGCAGGGCGGCGGTACCAACCCGACGTCCTGGAATTCCGCGCACCCCTCGAAGGGTTGCAGCCAGCCGAACCTCGTCGCGACCGGCGGCGCCGGCTACTTCTACTGCTTCGCGGCCAGGTAGCGCCATGCGCCTCTTCCCCGCGATCCTCTCGATCGGCCTCGTCTGCGCAGCAGGCGGCCCCGCCGGAGCGCAGCTCCTCGCGGCCAAGGACGGCCCGATCGTCTACGGGCACCACCACCTGACGGTCACGAGCGTGGACGCCCACAAGAAGTTCTGGGTGGACGCGCTCGGGGGCCGATCCGCCAAGCTCGGCACCACCGAGGCCGCGGTGTTCCCGAACGTCATCGTGCTGCTGCGGCAGGGCTCACCGGCGGGCGGCACCAAGGGCACGAGCGTGAACCACGTCGGGTTCGGGGTCACGGACCTCCGCGCGGCCGTCGCGCGCCTGAAGGCGGCGGGCTTCCCGATGGTCACGCGGGCGGAGGCGCCTCCGGTGTACGAGGTGAAGGACGACATGGCCTACGTGCCCGACCAGAAGACGTCGATCGCGTTCGTGATGGCGCCCGACGACGTGAAGGTCGAGCTCGTGGAAGTGAAGACCCTGGCCACGCCCATCGCCCTGCACCACATCCACTACGCGACGCCGCAGGTGGAGGCGATGAAGGCCTGGTACGTCGAGCACTTCGGGGCGAAGGGCGGGATGCGCGGCTCGTTCCAGGCCGCCGATCTGCCCGGCGTCAACCTCACCTACTCGCCGTCCGACGTGGCCGTGGCCGGCACGAAGGGGCGCTCGCTCGATCACGTCGGCTTCGAGGTGCGGGGCCTCGAGGCGTTCTGCAAGACGTTGGAAGCGGCCGGGGTGAAGTTCGACAGGCCCTACAGCAAGGTGGCGGCGCTCGGCATCGGCATCGCCTTCTTCACCGATCCCTTCGGGACCTACGTCGAGCTCACCGAGGGCCTCGACGGCGCCGTCAAGTAGACGACGGACGGCGGGCGCACCGTCTCAGCGCGCCGCGGGGAGGGCGGGCAGGCTCCACGCGGTGCGCAGCGCGGCCAGGGCCTCCCTGGGCAGTTGCACGAGGACGGGCTGGCGCGCGGGATCGAGCCAGCGCATCAGCCCGGTCAGCGCGGATTCCGTCATGGCGGTGCAGCCGGCGGTGCCCCGCCCGCCCTCGCCGCCGATGTGGAGGAAGATGCACGACCCCCGGCCGGGCACGACGGGCCGCGTGTTGTACTCCACGACGACGCCCCAGTGGTAGGCGGGGCTGATCTCGCGCATCTTCTCGCTGCTCGTCCACGTGTCCTCGCTGGACGCGCGATCGACGAGTTCGTTGTACCGCGCCGAGGCCGTGTCGTCGACGCACTCCAGGCCAGGGGAGACTTCCACGTAGGGCAGCCTCAGCCAGGCGGCCTCGGCCGCGGGGGCGAATCCGAACGCCGTCCCCAGCGCGAAAACGCCGGCGGGCGACCGCCCGTCGCCTTCCGCCTTCACCGGCCCGGCCACCGGCGCCACGACGCCCGGATCCCAGGCGACGCCGTTCTTGCCGACCACGATGGACACGCCGGCAGCCACGGGGGCGGTCGTCCGCCCCGTGCGGCGCCGGGCCTCGATCCACGCTCCGGCGCCGTCGCGCTCAAAGGCATGCACCGTGCCCGAGACGTCGTTCCACCCGGCGGTCGTGACGAGCACGAGCTGGCGGGCGCCGGCGAGCAGGGCCGTGGCGGACGCCGGACGCGGAGACGGCGCCGCCGCGAGGGCCCCGACGACCGACACCGCCGCCACGATCGCCGCCGGCTGGTGTCGCATGGACGGCCCTACTTCCTGACGTACTTCTTGACCGCCCGGGGGCCGACTTCTGCGCCGTAGATGTTGCCGGCCGCGTCCACCGCCACGCCTTCCGCGGCGAGCGTGCCGCGGGCGCCTGGCGAGCCGTCGGCCTTGGTCATCACCGGCTTGCCATCGACCATCGCGAACTTCTCTCCGACGCTGGTCGGGTCCGGGATGAACGCCACCACCTTGCCGTCTCGCGCCGATCCGATGCGCATGCCGCGCATCCACGCGCCGTGCGCGGGGTTCACGGAGCCCGACTCCGAATCGGCGCCGTAGAGCATGTCGTTCTTGTCGATGAAGATGCCGCTCAGCCGGCTGAACTGGTACCAGGTGTCGAGGGTGGCGTAGGTCTCGGCGTCGAGAATCTGGATGCGGTTGTTGTTGCGGTCCGCCACGAACAGGCGGCCGCGCGAGTCGAACGCCAGGCCGTGGGGCTGCATGAACTCGCCGTCGCGGCCCGTGCCCATCTTGCCGAACTCCCGCAGGAACTTGCCGTTCTTGTCGAAGCGGATGAGACGCGCCGTCGACGGCGGCGCGTTGCCGTGGCCCTCGGCCACGAGGATGTCGCCGTTGGGATACGTGATGACGTCGTTCGGCTCGTAGAAGGACGCCGGATCGGGCGTCTGCCCCGGCTGGTTGCCGCCCGGCTTGCCCAGCGCCAGCAGCAGCGTGCCGTCGGGGCTGAACTTCAGCACCTGGTGGCCGACCACCTTGGCGGGCATGGGCGGCATGGGCGCGTCGGCGGACGCGGTGCGCGGGCGCCGCGGCAGGTTGTCCTGGCCGTCGGTGATCCACACGTTGCCCTCGCGATCCACGTGGATGCCGTGCGGGAACACGGCCACTCCCGTGCCGAAGCTCTTCACGAGCGCCCCGGACGCGTCGAACTTCAGGATGACGGGCACCGGCGACATCTGGCCCTTCTCGCGGTCCCAGCAGCCGTTGGCGCCGCACCGCTCCGCCACCCAGATGGACCGGCCGTCGGGATCGATGTCCACGGCGCTCGTCGAGCCCCACGTCCGGCCCGCGGGCAGCTTGAAGTAGTTCTCGACCGTCGTGTAGGGATTCGGCGGATCGTTCACCGGCGTGGAAGCCGACTGGGCCAGCAGCAGGGCCGCGCCCGCGGTGCTCAGCGCCGTGGCGACGAAGAGCCCGAGCCGGCTGTGGGTCCGAAATGCCATGGGAAACCTCGTGTGAAGGTCAGCGGACAGCGCCGCCTACTCTACCAAAACACGACGCGCCCGCACGGCTGGGCCGAACGGGCGCGGACGGAGCCGTGGCAGGGGCCAGGCTAGGGAATGAACGTGAACTTCGCCATGCCCGACACACCGTTGCCCCACGGCCAGAGCGGCACGTTGCTGTTCGGGCGCGCGGCGGCGCGGACCACGAGATAGTACTCGCGGTTCGGTTCCAGCCGCGTGGTCTTGAAGAGGGGCAGCTTGTCGAACGTGGTGAGGAGGTCGCGGACGACGGACTCGTCTTCGGTCACCTTGGCGACGTCGATGCGGCCGTCGAGGTACCGCGAGATGGAGTGGCGCCGCGTGAGGTTGTCGTACTGGACCGTCGTCGTGACGGTGACCGTGTCGACGACCCGGTCCACCCACATCGGCACCTTGATCCGAAGCTCGACGTCGTAGGTGAACGTGGTCTTCAACCCGCTCTGGATGACGTCGTGGACGTCGGCCGTATATCCGTCGGCGAGCTGGCAGGACACCAGGACGTGGCCGTCGCGCACGAGTGGGACGATCCGGAGGGTGTCCGCCCGCGCCGCGCCGACGCCCGCCAGCGACACGACCGCCACGAGCGTGGCAAGGCGGGCGGCGCGCGGGCAGATCATCACGTCAGGCGTCCGTCGGGGGACGGGCTCTGTAAGGCTAGCACAGGTCCCGGGCCGGCCAGGGCCGAAAGGTACCTCGGATGGTATGATGCAAGAGCGGCTTTTGCCTTGATGTCGATGCGCCCTCTCATCGCGGCCGTATGTGGGTGTCTCGCCGTGGCGACCCTGTCGTCACGCCCCGCCGCTCAGGGTCTGCCCTTCACCCTCTTCGAACGCTATCTCGACTCCCTGCGACAGGAAACGGGCATCCCCGGCCTGTCCGCGGCCATCGTGCAGGACGGCCGCCCGGCCTGGGACGTCGGGCTCGGGAAGCAGGACATCGAGAACAACGTCTTTGCCCGGCCCGACACGCCCTATCTCATCGGGCAGCTCACCCAATCGGTCACGGCCATCGTGCTCGGCCAGTGCGTGGAACGCGCCGGCCTGAACATCGCCCAGCCGGTCCGTCGCTGGACCTCCGAGATTCCCGAATCCAGCGCCACGATCTTCCACGTGATGGCGCACACGTCCGCTGGCGTGCCCGGCGACGCGTTCCGGTTCGACCCGGATCGATTCGGGGCGCTGTCGCGCGTGGCTGACGAGTGCAGCGAGCGGCCGTACCGCGCCGCCGTGGCCGCCGACATCTTCGACCGGCTCGGCATGAAGGACTCGGTACCCGGACGGGACCTGGGTGTGCTGTCGCGGGTCGACGACCAGTACTTCGACGACGACGTGCTGCGCGCATACGGCGACGTGCTGAAGCGGCTGGCGGTGCCCTACCGGGTGGACCGCTCCGGACGCGCCACCCGCAGCGAGTACCCGGCCGAAGCGGTGACCGCCGCCACCGGGCTGGTCTCGACCGTCCGCGACCTTGCGCGCTTCGAGATGGCGCTCGACGCCGACGACCTGGTGGGCCGCGATTTGCGGACCGTGGCGTGGACCAACGTGACGTCCAACAGCGGGACCAGCCTGCCCCTCGGCTTGGGCTGGTTCGTGCAGTCCTACAACGGCACGCGGCTGGTCTGGCAGTTCGGGAGCCTCCGCGACGCCGGCTCCGCGCTCGTGATCAAGGTGCCGGACCGCGGCGTCACGCTGATCATGCTGGCCAACAGCGACGGGCTCGGACCGGCCGACGCCCTGGCGGCCGGCGACGTCACCGCGTCGCTCTTCGCCAAGCTGTTCCTCCGGCTGTTCGTCTCCTGATCGCCGAGTACCGTGCGCCGGACCCGCCTGCTGACAGCGGCACTCGTGGGCTGGATGGCTGTCTCGGCACCGACGCCCGCGGCGGCCGACATCTTCGTCTCCCCCTTCATGGGGGTGAAGTTCAGGGGCGCCACCAACGACCTCGACTTCGACAACGACGTGGGGGCCCGCGACACGAAGCTCTCGCTCGGTGTGTCGGGCGTGGCCATCAGCGACTCCGGACTCGGGCTCGAACTGGAGGTCGCGCACCAGCCCCGCTTCTTCGAGCGCACCAGGGACAACCTCGTCACGCGCAGCGGCGTGACCACGCTGTCGGGCAACGTCATGCTGGCGCTGCCCCTCCGCATCACGCGGGAGTCCCTCCGGCCCTACGCGGTCGCCGGCCTTGGCTGGATGCACGCCTCGTCGAGGAACGGCATCGACTTCCTGGAGTTCAGCAACGACTTCCTCGGCCTCACCCTCGGCGCGGGGGCCGTGGGGTTCGTGTCCGACGTGGTCGGCCTGCGATTCGACGTCCGCTACCTCAAGAGCATCTCGTCGGCCGACGTCTCGGAGGTGAGCGGCGACAGCGCGCGGCTCCGCTTCTGGCGCGCCACGGTCGGCCTCGTCTTCCGCTAGCCGTCCGTTCCGGCTTCAACCTGAGCGACGGCTTTAGGCGGTCCGCTCAGGCCCGACCTGAGCGACCGCTTTAGGCGGTCCGCTCAGGCCCCAACCTGAGCGACCGCTTTAGGCGGTGCGCTCAGGCTGCCATTGCAGCCCCAGCGTCATGATGCGCTCCAGGAGTTCCCCGTAGGGCACTTTCGCGAGCTTGGCCGACTGCGCGAAGTCCTCGCCCTGCGCGAGCTGGGGATTCGGGTTGGCCTCGATCACGAACAGGCGGCCGTCGGCGGCGAGCCTGAGATCGATGCGGGCGTAGCCGGTCAGGTCCAGGGCCCGGAACACGCGCTTCGCCAGGTGCTGGACGCGCGTGGCCATGCCGTAGGTGAGGGCCGCTTCCCCCGTGTCGATGCCGTGCTTCTTCTGGTACGCGACGTTCCACTTCACGCGCTCGGTCGCGATGTGCCAGGCGTTCTCGGGCATCTTGGCGAACGACATCTCCCACACGGGGAACACACGGAGCCGATCGTTGCCGAGCACCCCCGCGTACAGCTCCCGGCCCTCGATGAACTGCTCGACGATGGCCGCCGTGCCGATGGTGTCGTGCACGAACTGCACGCGCTTCAGGAGCTGCTCTTCGTTGGCGACGACCGACGCCTGCGAGATGCCGATGGACGACTCGTAGATGAGCGACTTGACGATCACGGGGAACGTCAGGCGCTTGGGCCGGCGAGGCTTGCGGCCGCGCGGCACCACGACGAAGTCCGGCACCGGGATCCGGTGATAGGCCATCAGCTTCTTCGCGAGCGCCTTGTCGCGCGAGAGCGTCAGGCCACGCGGGTTGCAGCCCGTGTAGGGCACCCGCAGCAGCTCGAGGTAGCTCACGACGTTCTGGTCGAAGACGCTGACGTTCGCGAAGGCCTCCATCAGGTTGAAGACGATGGCCGGCTTGAACTCGTCCATGCTGGACCGGATGGGCGTCAGGTCGTCGGTGACGCCGATGACGCGCAGTTCGTGGTTCCGCTTCCGCAGCGTCGAGACCACGTCCCACTCCATCTTCCATTCGGCGGACGCGGCCTCCTCCTCGGTCGCGGCGTCAGGGGGAATGAGGTGCTTGTGAACCAGCACCAGCACGCGGGTCGGCTTCACGGCGCGCCCCTCACAGCGCCACCCGGTGACGCCCGCTATGGAGGTAGTTCATGGTCTGCACGGTGAGGAACACGGTGAACTCCTGGCGCGCCTGCGCCTCCGGCACCGCCAGGCGCAGCTTGAGCTCGCGGCAGCGGGCGGCGATGTCCTCGAACACCTGGTCGATCGTGTACTGGTAGATGCCCGTCCAGTCGGCGACGAGCCGGCGCACGGGCCGCCGGATGCGGGCCAGGAACTGGACCGCCGACATGTTGGTCGCGTGCTCGGGGGCGTCGGAGAAGAGCTTGCGCAGCTCACGGTCGTAGAACTTCGGACGCTCCACGCCGTAGTGCCGCCGCTTGCGCCGGTAGTGCTGGCGGAGCGTCAGCCGCGACGTCGACAACGGTTCCACTTCCAGCGGCACCTCCACGCGGGCCCGCTTCCCGCGCAGCGACCGCATCAGCGCGTCGACGTACTCCAGCTTCTTCGCCGCCGGCCAGCCCACGTAGCGCTCCTCCCAGTGGGCGCCCGGCGTCAGCCACACGGCAAAGGTCTCGGCGAAGTCCTCGTCGGGATGGCTCTGCGCGTACCAGGGGTCGATGTGCATCACGAAGCTCTTGCTGTACGGCTTCGGCGCGTAGAACTCGGGGTACGGCTCCGACGAGGGGCCGAACAGCTCCTGCCGCTGGCGGCGCAGCCGCAGCTTGTAGCCGTTGTCCACCACGTGGCCGGCCTCGTGGCGGAGGATGCGCATGCACCACTCGTAGTCGCCGCCTTCCACTTCGAGCATCTGCGCCCGTTCGAGCCGTTCGAGCCGCGGATGCGCCAGGTAGAACGGCACGGCGATCGACGTGGAGCCGTCCGGCGTGAACCATTCCTCGGCAAGGTAGTAGTGGATGGCGACGCGCAGGTCCCGGGTGTCCAGTTCCGCCTGGAGCTCGGCGATCCGGCCCTGCATCACGCTGCCGGGCAGCGCGATGGGCAGGTCGCGGAGGCGCAGGTCGAGCAGGTGTTCGTCGGGGAGCTCCGCCCAGTGGTCCGGGACGGGCACGGCCTTGGCCATCAGGGGGCCGATCATAGCCCGATGCCGGGACCGGCCCGGGGCGGCTCCGCGTCTGGCAGGATTGGGAGATGGACAGGATGCCGACCATCTTCCTCGCGCACGGGTCGCCGCTGCTGCTCGACGACGGGCAGTGGGTCGACGAACTTCACGCCTGGGCGCGGGCGCTGCCCCGGCCGACGGCGGTGCTGATGCTGTCGGCCCATTGGGAGGACCGGCCGGTCACCCTGGGGGCCACCAGCACGGTCCCCCTGGTGTACGACTTCTACGGGTTTCCCCCCGAGTACTACGCCCTGCGCTACCCGGCCCCCGGGGCGCCGGGCCTGGCCGCGAGCGTCCGCCGGGTGCTCGGCGAGCACGGCCCGGTGGCCGACGCGCCGGAGCGCGGCCTGGACCACGGCGCCTACGTGCCCTTGAAGGCGATGTACCCGGACGCCGACGTCCCGGTGCTGCAGGTCTCCCTTCCCACGCTGGAGCCCGCACCGCTCTTCGAACTCGGGCGGCGGCTGGCGCCGCTGCGCGACGAGGGCGTGCTCATCGTCGGCAGCGGCTTCATCACGCACAACCTGCGCATCCTGGACTGGAGCGGCGCGGCGCCGACGCCGGCCTGGGCGAGCGAGTTCGATGCCTGGACCGCCGACGTCGTGGTCCGGCGCGACATCGACGCCCTGCTCGACTACCGCGCGAAGGCGCCCGGAGTGCGCCTGGCGTTGCCCACGCACGAGCACTTCGCCCCCCTCGTGGTCACGATGGGAACGGGCGACGCGGGTCGCGACCGGGTGAGCTTCCCCATCACGGGCTTCGCCATGTCCACGATGACCAAGCGGTCGGTGCAGCTGGGATGACGGCCTCCGGCCGGCCGGCGACCCGGACTAGAATCGTGTGGACGCGCTCGTAGCTCAGTTGGATAGAGCATCAGCCTTCGAAGCTGAGGGCCGCAGGTTCGAGTCCTGCCGAGCGCGCCAACGCACCGGCGTCTTACAGGATGGACAGGACGCGTCTGGTAGCATCTGTCCTGCTCGCCAGGCTCCCCCCCCGGCGCCCGGTCGATAACGACTGCGCCGATGATTCCACCGTCCTCGTCCCGCGTAGACGCCACCCGCCTGCCCCGCGCCCTGCCGTGGCTGGCCCTGGTGGCCCTCCCGCTGCTGCTCCTCGCCTTCACCCGGGTCGGCGTCGTGGACGACGCCTACATCTCCTTCCGCTACGCGCGGAACCTCGTGACCGGCCGCGGCTACGCCTTCAATCCGGGCGACCCCGTGGAAGGCGCGACCAACCTGCTCTGGACCCTCATGATGGCCGTGCCGATCGGACTGGGCCTGCCGGA
The DNA here is from genome assembly GCA_041394705.1 of Vicinamibacterales bacterium. Taxonomy (GTDB): domain Bacteria; phylum Acidobacteriota; class Vicinamibacteria; order Vicinamibacterales; family UBA2999; genus CADEFD01. The sequence goes on along the minus strand of JAWKHS010000003.1, from coordinate 606,317 downwards.
GGACCTCACGGCCGCGGCTCTCGGCCTGGCCTTCGGCCTCCTGGCTGCCGCCCAGGCCTGGCAACTCGCGCGCGCGCTCGGCGCCGGGGAATGGGCCGCCTTCCTGGGACTCGCCACGTTGGGCCTGTGCCCGGACTTCTGGCTCACGACGACCAACGGCCTCGCCGGCGGACTCTACGCCGCGCTCCTGACGCGGACGCTCCTGGCCACGGTGGCGGGCGCGGCGCCCGCGGCCATCGGCGTCTGGGCGACGCTGCTCTTCGCGACGCGGCCCGACGCGGTCGGGCTCCTGCCGCTCCTCGGGATCTACCTGGCGGCCGTGCCGGCCCAGGGCTCCCGGACCGGACCCGGACCGGCGGAACGCCTCATGGCGTTCGCCGCGGTCTGCGCGGCCGGCATCGGAACCCTCACCCTGTGGCGGTACGTCTACTTCGGCGCCGCTCTGCCCAACTCCGTCGCCGCCAAGTCCGTGTTCGGCCTGATGTCGCCGACCCACGCGCCGACCGCCTGGTGGCGCGGGCTCCAGCTCATTCGGCCGTCGGGCCCGTTCGAAGTGCTGTCGCTGAATCTCAAGAGCGGCGTGCGCTACGTCCTCGACTTCGTGGTGGCGACGCTGCCCCTGTCGGCGGGCGCCGCCCTCGCGGTACTGCTCCGGCCCAGGCGAGCCGGCGTCTGGCTGCTGGCCGCGGCGATCGCGGCGGAGACGGCGGTCGCGGTGACGAACGGCGGCGACTGGATGCCGGGCCACCGGCTGCTGGCGCCGCACCTGCCGGTGATGGCGGCGCTGCTGGCGGTGGCCGTCCAGGCGTTGGCCGATCGCCTCGAGTCGTGGATGCCGTCGGCCCGGCGGACGGCGCGGCTTGCGGGCGGGGTGGGCCTCGTGGCCGGGATCGCCGTGATGGGCGTCCGGAACCAGCCCCGCGACAACACCGGCGGCTGGCGCACGACGCCGGCCATCGCCGTGTCCGCGCCGGCCTCCTGCTACGCCTCGATGGGCCGCGTGTTCGAAGCCGCGCTGCCTCCCGAGGCGGTGGCGGCGTCGCTCGTCGCCGGCGTCTTCGGCTACGAGCTGCAGGGCCACGTCGTGCACGACATGCTCGGCCTCACGGACCGCTACCTCGCGGCGCACGGCGACCTCTACTGGCCGACGCTGGGCCGCTCGGACTTCGCCTATACCTACGACCGGGTCCGTCCCGCCGTCACGGTGCTGCACCATTCCGGCCTGCCGCCCGGCGCGCTGCCCCCGGGCGACGGCTACCGGACCTTCGCGCACACCGTGGACGGGTGCAACGAGATCGTCCTCCTCCGGGAAGACATGGCCGACGCGCTCCTGCCGTCGCTCGCCCCGTTGCGCCTCGAGCCCGTGACGCGGCCCTGATCCGCCGCGGCGGGCCGTGCGCTAGCGCCCCACGGCTGGCGTCGGCTCGGCGGCCGGGCGCATCACGGCGACGATCTCGTCCAGGGCCCGGCTGAGCGCGTCGTGCACGGCCGCCTGCTGGTCGGCGTCGAGCGCCGTCAGCGCGCTGTGCACGTCGGTCGTCCGGCTGCGCAGCGCCAGGGTGACGAGCGAGGCCTTGCCGTCGTCGAGGTAGCGGTCGATCGCGATCTCCATCTCAGCTCCCCGCGCGCACCTGCACCGCGCCGTCCACCACGTCCACCGTCACGGTGGATCCCGGCCCCGGCTCCTCGAAGAGCAGCAGGTTCGAGAGCGGCTTCTTGACCGCCGTCTCCACGAGCCGCGCCATGGGCCGGGCCCCGAACGCCCGGTCGAAGCCTTTCTCCGCGAGCCAGGCCCGCGCGGCGGGCGTGACGTCGATGGTGAGGCGGCGCGCGTCGACCAGCGCCTGCAGCTCGGCGACGTGCTTGTCCACCACCCGCGCGATCTCGGGGGCCCCGAGCGGCTTGAAGTGCACCGTGGCATCGAGGCGGTTCCTGAACTCGGGCGAGAACATCCGCTCGAGCACGCCCGTGGCCTTGCTGCCCTCGGCCACGTCGTGGAACCCCAGCTTCCGCCCCGACAGGTCGCGGGCGCCCGCGTTGGTCGTCATGATCAGGATGACGTGGCGGAAATCGGCCCGCCGGCCGTGCGTGTCGGTGAGCGTCGCGTGGTCCATCACCTGCAGCAGCAGGCTGAAGATGTCGGGATGGGCCTTCTCGATCTCGTCGAGCAGCAGCACGGCGTGCGGCGACTTGCGCACGGCGTCGATGAGCAGGCCGCCCTCCTCGTAGCCGACGTAGCCGGGCGGCGCGCCGATGAGGCGCGAGACGGCGTGCTTCTCCATGTACTCCGACATGTCGAAGCGCAGGAACTCGACGCCGAGCACGCGGGCCAACTGGCGGGCCAGCTCCGTCTTGCCGACGCCCGTCGGCCCGGCGAAGAGGAAGCTGCCGATCGGCTTGTCGGGCGCCCGCAGGCCGGAGCGCGACAGGCGGATGGCGGAGGCCACCTCCGTGATCGCGTCGTCCTGGCCGAAGATCACGGCGCGGAGCTCCGCGTCGAGGCCCCGCAGCGCCGTCCGGTCGTCGGCGGACACCGCCTGCACGGGCGCGCGCGCCATCTTCGCCACGATCGCCTCGACGTCGTGGACCGTCACCACGGGAGGTTCGGGCGGCTCGATGGCCGCGGGCGGTACGCTCGCCTCGCCGTCCGCCGCGATTGGAGGCGGGGGCGGCGGCGCGGCGGGCATCCGCAGCTTCATCGCCGCGCCGGCCTCGTCGATGACGTCGATCGCCTTGTCCGGCAGGTGCAGGTCCTTCAGGTAGCGGGCCGACAGGGTGACGGCCGCCGCCACGGCGTCGTCCGCGTAGCGGATGCCGTGGTGGCGCTCGTAGTGCCCCTTCAGTCCCATCAGGATCTCGATGGCCTCCGCCTCGGTCGGCTCGAGGACTTCGATCTTCTGGAAGCGCCGCGACAGGGCGCGATCGCGTTCGAAGCCCTGCTTCACGTCGGCGAACGTCGTGGAGCCGATGCAGCGCAGGGCCCCGGACGCCAGGGCCGGCTTCAGCAGGTTCCCGGCGTCCATCGTGCCGCCGGACGCCGAGCCCGCGCCGACGAGGGTGTGGATCTCGTCGATGAAGAGGATGGCGCCGGGCTGCTTCTCAAGCTCCGAGAGCACCTGCTTGACGCGCTCCTCGAAGTCGCCGCGGTAGCGGGTGCCCGCCACGAGCGCACCCAGGTCCAGCGCGTACACACTCGAGGCGCGCAGGCCGTCGGGCACCTGCTGCTCGGCGATGCGAAGCGCCAGCCCTTCGGCCAGGGCCGTCTTGCCCACGCCGGGTTCGCCCACGAGCAGCGGGTTGTTCTTGCGGCGCCGGCAGAGCACCTGGATGATGCGCTCCACTTCCACGGCCCGTCCGATGAGCGGGTCGATGTCGCCGCGGCGCGCCTTGGCGACGAGCTCGACGGCGTAGGCCTCGAGCGGACTCTTCGCGCTCTCCTCGTCCGCCTCGGGCGATGCGGCGCCCGCGGTCTCGGCGGCCGGCCCGTGCGCGATCGCGCGCAGGAGTCGCAGGCGGTTCACGCCCTGCTTGGTCAGGAAGTACGAGGCGTGCGAGTCCTCCTCCTGCAGCAGGAACACGAGGAGGCTGCCGCTGTCCACCTGCTGCGCGCTCGACGAGGCGGCGTGCACCACCGCGCGCTCGACCACGCGGTCGAAGGCCACCGTCGACTCGGGCTTCACCGGCTTGCTGCCGGGCACGGGGGAGTGCGCCCGTGTCAGCACGTCGTCCAGATCATGGGTGAGCTGCGCGAGGTCCACGTTCAGGGCCTGCAGGGCCGACCGTCCGACGGGGTCGTCGACCAGCGCCCGCAGCAGGTGCTCGAGCGTCACCAGGTCGTGCCGCCGATCGGCCGCCGAGCGGAACGCGCGGCGGATGGTCTCCAGCGCGTCGGGAGCGAATGGCACGGGCGTCGCGCTCACGACCCTCCCTCCTCTGGCTCGGGCTCCATCGACACACGGAGCGGGTACTCGTGCTGCTCGGCGAGGCGTTCGGTGGTGGCCACCTTGGTCTCCGCGATTTCCTTGGTGTAGATGCCGGCGACGCCCACGCCGCTGTGGTGCACGTGGAGCATGATGGTCGTGGCCTCCGACGTGCTCTTGCCGAACACGGTCTGGAGCACCCACACGACGAACTCCTGGGTGGTGTAGTCGTCGTTGTGCAGCAGCACGCGCCAGGACCGCGGCGGCGCGTGTTCCACGCCGGGGCGCGATTCGGTGAGCACCCCGCTGCGGGGGTCCGCGCCGTTCGGCTGCGACGGTGCCATCGCTCGATCTTATCGGGATCTTCGGCCGCCAGCCTACGGACGGACGGCCGGCCGGGCTTCGGCCGCCACCACGGTCCCGGTCAGATCGGGATCCATCCGCCAGACGGCCGCCAGCGCCGGCCGGTCCACGAGGTGCGTCAGCGCTGCCAGGAACTCGTTCCGGCCCAGGGCCACGGCCCCCAGGCTGGCCAGGTGGTCGCTGGGCACCTGGCAGTCGATGAACGGCACGTCCCACCGCCGGAGTTGGGCGGCCAGCCACGCCAGGGCGATCTTCGAGCCGTCGGTCACCCGCGAGAACATCGACTCCCCGAAGAAGGCGCGCCCGACCGTCACGCCGTAGATGCCGCCGGCCAGGGCGCCGCCGGCCCAGACCTCCACGGAGTGGGCGTGGCCCGCCCGGTGCAGCGCCGAATAGGCCTCGAGCATCTCCGCCGTGATCCACGTGCCGCCGTCATCGCCCCGGGGCGCCGCACAGGCGCGCACGACGTCCACGAACGCCGTGTCGGCCGTGACGTGGTAGTCGGCGCGCTTCAACCGGCGCGCGAGGCTCGCCGAGACGTGCATGGCATCGGTGGGCAGGACCATCCGGGGATCCGGGCACCACCACAGCACGGGCTCGCCGTCGCTGAACCAGGGAAAGACCCCCTGGCGGTACGCGTCCAGGAGCCGCGGCACCGCGAGGCCGCCGCCGGCGGCGAGGAGACCGTTCGGCGAGCGCCGCGCCGTGGCCGGCGGGGGCAGGGGATCGCGCGGACCGAGCCAGGGAACCATGCTACGATTGCGGGCTCAGGTACGGTGGGTGTAGCTCAGTGGTAGAGCTCCGGACTGTGGATCCGGCTGTCGCGGGTTCGAATCCCGTCATCCACCCCATCTTCCCCTCTCCCTCTCCGCTCCATTCTCGCCGCTCGCGCCCGGGCGGCGCACGGTGACACAGGCGACCGGCCTGGCCCGCTGGCTGGCGGACGCCGAGAGGCGCCATCTCGCGGACCTCACGCCGGCCGAAGTCGCCAGGGCCCTGCGGGCACTGTCGTCCACCTACGTCGAGCGGCGTGAGCGCCTGGCCGGCCGGGGCGCGTTCGACACGGCCGGCAAGCGCGCGGCCTACGCCCTCTACTACGCGCCGCGGCGCTTCCTGATGACGGCCCACGTGCTCGCGCACCTGCCGGCGCACGCCGCCCCCCGGCACGTCCTGGACGCCGGCTGCGGAACCGGCGCGGCAGGCGCCGCGTGGGCCGTGTCGGCCGCGCCCGCGGCCGCGGTGGCGGGCCGCGACGTCCATCCGTGGGCCCTCGACGAGGCCCGTCGGACCTACGCGGCCTTCGGCCTGGTGGGCGAGACGCGGCGCGGGACGCTCGGCGCGGCCGGGGACCCGCTGGCCACGGGCAGGACCCGCGGTCATGCCCCGCGGGGCGAGGGCGACGCCGTCGTCCTGAGCTACACGCTGAACGAACTCGACCACGCCTCGCGGGCGCACGTCCTCGACGCGCTCCTCGAGGCCGCGAGCCGCGGGGCCCGTGTCCTCGTGATCGAACCGGTGTCGCGCCGGATCGCGCCGTGGTGGGACGCGGCCGCCGCCGCGGTGACGGCCGCGGGCGGCCGCGCGGACGAGTGGCGGGCCCGCCTGGAACTGCCCGGGATCACGGCGGCGCTGGGAACGGCCGCGGGCCTGGACGTGGACACGTCCACGGCCCGGTCGTTGTGGCTGTGAGCGGGCCGTCGGCCTACTGGTACGAGCCGCGCACGGCGAACACGTTGGTCAGGGCCGACGTGAACGTGGTGGCCATGCGGGCGTAGCCGCTCGAGGTCGGGTGCAGGCCGTCGTGGCCGAGCAGATTGATGCCCCCGCTGGCGTCGCAGTTGCCGGTGCCGAACGCGCCGTAGAGGTCCACGACGTAGACGTTCTGCCGGCCGGCGGCCATGTTCACGATCGCGGAGTTGAAGGCCGTGATCTTGTCCGAGGAGTTCTGCCGGATCGATCCGTCCGGGAAGGACGCCACGCACGTCTGGAACATCGTGCTGACCAGCACGGTCGTGTTGTAGAGACCGGCGATGT